>JAZRTS010000090.1:0-8706 GCA_045652135.1 Eubacteriales bacterium
TTTAATGATACCACAAAAAAACAGGTTTGTATATATAAAAATAAAAATTTACAATATTTTTTCTTTATCTTGTTTCTGCGGTGACGCAAATTGTCTAAACGGTTGACACATGGGGAAAAATATGATAAAATTATAGCGTGTACGAATATGCAATAACGAAAGTGTACTGAGAAATATGAAGAAAATTACTTTAAATGCAAATGCAAAAATAAATCTTTTTTTGGAAGTCAATGAACGGTTACCAAACGGATATCACGATCTTCAGAGTATTATGCAAACAGTAAGTTTGCATGATGTTTTACATATTGAGATAAATGAAAGCGGTGAATTTTCACTTGATTGTCCGAAAATAGACTGTGATTATAAGGATAATCTGATATACAAATCGGCGATGGCATTTTATTCACATTCCGGACGTGCTTTTTCCGGAATGAAAGTGAATGTTGAAAAAAATATCCCTGCCTGTGCAGGACTTGCTGGTGGATCAACTGATGCGGCTGCGGTTCTGAAGGGATTGAATACTATTTACGATAAACAGTTTTCCGACATTGAACTCTGCAGTATAGGTAAAACGATAGGTGCCGACGTTCCTTTTTGTATTATGGGTGGCACGATGCTTGCAGGCGGTGTCGGAGAAGTGCTTACACCCGTTACAGATTTGCCCGACTGTTTTATCTTAATATCGATAGGTGACGGCGGAGTTAGTACAAAGTGGGCATTTGAACAGATAGACGGTCTTGAAAACAGAAATATACGTTCAGTTAATTCAATTGTACAAGCAATATCAAATCGATCTTTGTGTAATATTTGCAGTGAGTTTTATAATGTTTTCGAAACTGTTTCTCCATACGAAACAAAGATCAAAGATATAATGCTTGAAAACGGTGCGCTTGGCGCACTGATGAGCGGAAGCGGTCCTTCAGTTTTTGCTATATACGATAAAAAGGAGCTTGCCGATAAGGCGGCTGAGTCACTTATACGAAACGGATACTCTGCATTTTTGTGCCAACCTCAAAAAAATATATGATAATTCCCGTATTGCAAATAAGCAATACGGGAATTATTTATTAAAATGTTAAATTTTATATTGATTTATCATAGGTTTTGTGATATAATAAGTATGGTTACAATAGGCTAAGTATTTTATTTACAGTCTTTGATCGGATGTGTGGAGTTATTTTGAAAAACAGCGGTTTTTTAAGTATCGTGGATATGCTTACAATGTATTCTGATTCCTCGTGTGTACGGTTTCATATGCCCGGACACGGCGGTGTAGGCGATGACAATTTCCTCAAAAGTGTCTTTAAATACGATGTTACGGAAAATTCGGGGACAGATAATCTGTATTCTCCCGAACGCGGCGGATTCGTTGAAAATACGCTGAATAAGCTTAGGAAGACGTACGGCACTGTGTCATCGGTAATTTCAGCTCACGGTGCGACGGCGGCAATTCAATCTGCTGTGTATTCATGTATAAGACTAAAAGGAAAACGCTTCTTCATTGACAGACGCGCACACGCATCTGTTTTAAACGTAATGGCGCTTGCTGACTGTACGTTTGATTATTTTTCGTCGTTTGAGGACCTTGATAAAATTCTTACGGGAAACGGCGGTGCTTCCGTACTGCTCACGTCTCCTGATTATTACGGCAGAATGTCTGACGTTAAAAAATATGCTGAGCTTTGCAAGGGCCGCGGGTGTTTGCTCATTGTTGATAACTCTCACGGCTCACATCTTTTGTGGCACGATAAAATGATGCACCCGATTTTTCAGGGAGCGGATTTTTCCATTGATTCGTTTCACAAAACATTACCGGTACTTACGGGCGGTGCGGTTTTGCACAGTAACGTATGCGATGAAAAAATGCTTCTTGACGGCATAAAACTTTTTGCTTCAACTTCACCGTCATATCTTATAGCTGCATCTGTCGATATG
Source organism: Eubacteriales bacterium (assembly GCA_045652135.1). Taxonomy (GTDB): domain Bacteria; phylum Bacillota; class Clostridia; order Oscillospirales; family CAG-272; genus RGIG7213. Next base: position 1,936 of record JAZRTS010000090.1, read on the forward strand.
GCTCTCGATCTTATGAACCGAGAGGGTAAAAGGCTGATGTCGGAGCTTTATGAGAAAATATCTTTTTTTGCAAAAAATATAGACGGTTCAGGAATAAAAAAAGAAGAATTTTCGCTTTACGATCCTTACAGAATAACGTTAACTTCAGATTTCGAAAACGGGTGCGCGTACAATATGGACGATTTTCGTTCGTTTATTGAGAGAAAAAATATATTTCCTGAGTTTTCTGACGGTGCAAGCTGTGTGCTTATTCCATCGGTATTCAACACGAAAGCGGATTTCGAGCGTCTATCCGATGCCGTGAGTGAATTTGTTTCGAGTCACGGACGATCGTATTTACCTAAGAAACATATCGATTATCCCATATGCAAGAGAAGACTTTCGGCATCACGGGCAGTTTTTTCGGATAAAAAAACTGTTCCTGTCAAAAAATCAAGCGGAATGGTGTCAGGAGAGATTAAATATATTTATCCGCCCGGAATACCGATAATAGCTCCGGGTGAAATTATAAGCGATGATATAATAAGAATACTTACCGAAAATAATATTCACGAAATCGATGTAATACAAGATGAAGAATGTCAGACTTGAAAAAATACATGGAAATACCGAAGTAAAAAGATACCTTGAAAAACGTATTGAAAACGGCAATTTCTCTCACGCTGTCATAATCACGGGAAAAAGCGGCTTTGGTAAAAAAACACTTGTAAATGATATAATATGTGCAATGGCATGTGTTGAAGATAATGCTCCGTGCGGAGTATGCGACACGTGTAAAAAAATATCCGGCGGAGAATGCGTTGATATATACACCATAAAAAAGCCGGAAAACAGAACTGCTATACCGATCGATGCAATACGTGATATATACACATCTATATCATATAAACCGAATGACCTTGATTTCAAGGTGTATGTAATAGAGGACGGAGACAAGATTCCCCCAAGAACGCAGAATGCGCTTCTTAAATTACTCGAGGAGCCGCCTGCGAGCGTATACTTTTTCATACTTTGTGAGGACGAAAAAAAGCTTTTGCCAACGATACGTTCAAGGTGCGAAGTTCATACTTTAAATCCTTTTACATTTTCTGAACTCATACGGTTGCTTGAATCGGAAGGGTATACTGAAAATCTTAATACCATTGCCTCGCTTTCGTACGGTTCTTTAGGGACGGCGCTTAAAATAGCATCAGGTGATGACGGAATACTTTCACGCAGAATTGTCACAGACAAATTTGTTGAGCTTCTTCTGGACAGAACGGGAAGCGAGTTTGGATTTATTTCCTATCAACTTGGAAATATAAAATCCTCTCAAGAGTATTTTGAGATATGCAGAGCTGTTTTATCGGCGCTGCGGGATATAATAACGGTCAAAGAGGATGCCGAATGCGAACTTTCGTATTTCTACGACGTCGAAAAGGCAGAAGAATATGCGCAGATATATCCTTGCACTACGCTTCTTTCGATGTGTGATATACTTTTTGATGCATTACAGAATGAAACTGTCAATACGAGGCTTTCTCTCATGTTGACCGAATATTCTTCAAAACTTTGGAAAACAAAATATAACGGAGATAGTAAATGTCAGAGATAAAAACAAATAAAAATCCAAAATTCGGATACCATAAAAAAAATAAAAAGCAGAGCCGTGACGGCGCGCCCGCCCCTGTTCGCGAAAAAAAGAATCTTCCTTATGAAACTCCTGTTATTGAGGTGCCGGACAGTATGCTTCCGATGCCGAGTGAAGACGAACTGAAAAAACAGGCGCAGAAAGAAGCGGAATACGTATCCGATTTTGTTGCCGTAATTCAAGAGCCGGTGTTACAGACTTACGAGATTGTCGGTGTTAAATTTGATAATTCCGAGAAAGTTTATTATTTCTGTCCTCAGGGAAATAAATACGCGCTCGGTAATCACGTTATAGTTGAAACAACGAGAGGTCTTGAGTTTGGCGAAATAACGATAGAAAACAAAACCGTAACAGAAAGGGAAGTTATTCTTCCTCTTCGTAATGTTGTAAGATTGGCTACGGATGAAGACGAAAAGCATTATGCCGAAAACGCTGTAAAAGAAAAGGAAGCGCTTGAAGAATGTCAAAAGCTGGTTGATAAACACGAGCTTCCGATGAAACTTGTTGAAGCTGAATATACGTTTGATAATTCCAAACTGCTTTTCTATTTCACGTCTGATACAAGAGTAGATTTCCGCGAACTTGTGAAGGATCTTGCGGCAATATTTAAAACGAGAATAGAATTAAGACAAATAGGCATAAGAGACGAGGCTAAGATGATGGGAGGCCTCGGTATATGCGGACGTGCGTTCTGCTGTAAGACATTTTTGGCTGATTGCGGACAGGTATCAATGAAGATGGCCAAGGAACAGAATCTTTCGCTCAACTCCGTCAAAATATCGGGTACGTGCGGAAGACTTATGTGTTGCCTTAAATTTGAACACGAAACGTATGAGGAAGAAATAAGACTTACACCGAAGGTAGATTCGCTTGTGCGTACTGCAGACGGCGACGGTGTGGTTGTTGAAGCAACGCCGCTTACCGGGATGATAAAGGTAAGACTTTCTGCAAATCCGGATGCTCCTTTGAAGCAATATCACAGAGACGATGTAAAAAGTATAGGTTACGTAAAGCGTGAAAAGACAGAAGTTGAAGTGAAGAAGTAAACGCTGTATTTTCTGTCGTAATATTAAATTTTGTGCATATTATTGCTAAATATACAAAGATTTTTAACATCAAAGACATAATCTTATGATAAAATTTCAAATTGGTCATACGACCGTGCAATATTAAGTTTAGAGGTATTTAAAGATGCAGTTTAAAAGAATCGGTGTTTTAACATCAGGCGGTGACGCACCTGGTATGAATGCGGCAATACGTTCTGTCGTACGTACAGCTATTGGCAGAGGTGTTGAAGAAGTTTACGGTATCTACAGCGGATACAAGGGCCTTATAGAAGAAGATATGGAGCTTCTGAATATCAGAAGCGTGTCAAATATCATTTCTCACGGAGGTACAATGCTTTATTCTGCGCGCTGTCCTGAGTTTAAAACCGAGGAAGGTATGCAGAAGGCTGTTGATGTTTGCAAAAAGAGAGGCATCGACGGAATTATTGCTATAGGCGGTGACGGTACGTTCAGAGGAGCAACCGATCTTACACGCAGAGGTATTCCTTGTATAGGTATCCCCGCAACTATCGATAACGATATTTCGTCAACAGACTATACTATCGGCTTCGATACAGCTATGAATACAGTTGTTGAATTGGTTGATAAGCTCCGTGACACTTGCGAATCACACGCAAGATGTAATGTTGTTGAGGTTATGGGTAAATATGCCGGTGACATTGCGCTTCACACGGGTATTGCAACGGGCGCTATCTCTATTGCGGTAAGAGAATTGCCCTATGATGAAGATCAGGCAATTGCTAAAATAATCAAGGCAAGAGAAAACAAAAAGCGTAACTTCATTGTTATAGTTGCAGAAGGTAAAGAGAATTTTGCCGAAGCTTATGCTAAACGCATTGAAGAAAAAACAGGTATTGAAACACGTTTTTCAAGACTTGCTCATGTACAGAGAGGCGGTAATCCCACAGTACGTGACAGAGTAACGGCTTCCCTTATGGGTAAGGCGGCTGTTATGGAGCTTCTTGACGGAAAGAGCAATCTTGTTATATGCGAGAGAAAGGGCGTTATTACGTCTATGGATATTAACAAGGCTCTCAAGATCGACAGAATGTTCAAGGATCTTATGACACCTGAAGAATATGCAGAGCTCGAGGCTGAAGGTTCACTCGTTGATATGAGACGTCATTGCGAGGAAAGAGCTGCGGCTAAACTCAATCTTTACAGAATTTCCCAGGAAATCTGTAAATAAATACTTGTACATAACGCACCTTTATTTTAAAACAAAGGTGCGTTTTATAACAAAATTAAGGAGTGGTTATTCTATGAAGAAAATTGCATCTGGGTTTTTGTTCTTGACTATCGTTTTTTCTGTGATCATATCGATGGGGATATCAGTATCAGCGGATGTCGGATATGATGTTACGATGAATCCCGAATATTTATACAAAGATATTATGGATGAAGTATATGATGACTTTTACAATTTTTCGAATTATTATGAAGAAACCGGAACTACCGATGTTGATTACGATTTTTTAATCGAGATCGATATATCGCATCTTAACATAAATGTAGATGTTGTTTTCGATGTTTTCGGTACGTTAATTTGCCAGTATCCTGAATTTTTCTTCCTTGACGGGTGGATGAGCGCATCTTATTATCCCTCTACCGGAATGAGTGCGTATATCTATTTCAGAACGGCTTATCATATAGACGAAATACCTGAAATGATCGAAAAGTTTGAAGCTTCGGCTTCACCTGTGCTCGAAGAAGCTTCAAAGCTCAATACAGATCTCGATAAGATACTCTTTGTACATAATTACATCGTTATGAATACAAAGTACAATGAGGAAGTAGCAGAAGGCAGTGACGGTGAGTATCGCGTTTATACAGCGTACGGTGTACTCGTTGACAGAGATGCCGTTTGCCAGGGCTATGCATTCGCATTTAACTATCTTATAAGACGTCTGGGTATTATTTCCGAATACGTTGTAAGTGATGAGATTAATCACGGATGGAATATCGTTAAGGTTGGGAATTATTGGTATCACCTCGATGCAACGTGGGATGATCCGTTATATGACTACGTCGGAAAAATTTATTATGATAACTTCCTTACAAGTGAAGCAAAGATAATAAATACAGGTCATACCGGAATAAACGACAAACGCATTACAAACGGAACAAGTACGAATTATAACGTATCAAGCACAAGATTTGATGATTTGTTCTTGCATAACACGACCGCATTCAAAGGTAATACTGCATATCACAACGGCAAATGGTATTTTATGCTGAATGCAAATGACGATTATACTTATATTTGTTGTACCGACAATGTGTTTGTGACACAGTCACAGCTTTCTTACAGCGTTGTAGCAAAATGTGCGCCTACAAATGACATACCTGGCCTTTATATTTATGAAGACAGACTTTACTATACAAAACGAAGCGGTATTTATACTTGTAATTTCGACGGAACGAACGAGACGGCTGTGTATTTACCGTCGCTTGCATCAGGTCAACGTGTTTACGGTCTTGCTATAAGAGAAGGCAGTGTATTTTTTAACATTGAAAAAAGCTATAATACTTCCGGTAATTCTCACCCTACAATATATTCATGTAAAATAACACCGCCTAAGCCTAATCCAAATGCAACTTTCTCACAAAGCGGAACGGTTATTTGGAATATTCCGTACGGAACAACAGCGGCTGAAATACTCAATATGTTCGGCGATGATTGTTATATAAGCGATGTAGGCGGAAAAAAGCTTTCCGGCAACTCTGTACTTGGTACGGGCTGTATGGTTAAAACAAGCGGAACGCAGAACGCTAACTTGTTTTTGACAATAGCTATTACAGGTGATGTGAACGGTGATGCTTTGATAAACGGCAAAGACGTAATAAGACTTAAGAAATATTTGAAGCAAATTGAAACAGATACTATTTATTCCTTGTGCGGCGATATAGATGGCAACGGTAAAGTTACCGATGCTGACATTTCTTCGCTTATTAAAATCGTGAACAATTGACATTAATAAAAAAATATCCTTTCGCATATTATTCCAAGAGGTGATTGCGTGAGGATATTTTTTTATAAGTTCAAACGTGCTTGGGCTAATTGTGAAAAAAAGAAACTTTTTGCTGTAGTTTTAGTTTTGCTATCGGTTTATATCGGCGTTGTATGCTTCGATCTTTTTTTGTCACCTGCAGTGTATTCTCTTGCTGAAACGTCAATCAAAGGAAAAACCGCCGAATGTATAAATGACGGTGTAGGCAAGATATTTCAAAATGTGAAATTTGAAGATATATATACCGTTTCGCGTGATGACATCGGTGAAATAACGGGTATATTTCTTGATTCTGTTGAAGTGAACAGATTGAAATCTGATATCGTCAGTAATATTTGCGAAAGCATAAAAAAGAATGACACAAGCGTTGAAGTGCCTGTCGGAAATATATTCGGCAACGTATTTATCGGTGGCAGAGGAAGAAAGATAACCGTTAAAATAGTTTCCGTAGGGGCTGTCGAAAGCGAGCTGGTAAATAAAATTGGGGACAGTGGTGTAAATCAAACACATCTGTCCTCATACATAAATATTAAAGCTGATATTACTGCGCGTATAGGGAGAAAAAATATTGAGGTGCATACGGTAAACGAGGTGCTGCTTTGCGAATCTGTCATAGTCGGCCGTGTCCCTGACAGCTTTGTTAACGTCAACGTTATGGACGAAGAAACGCTCAAATGGTTGAATTCATATAAATGAATCAATCGGAGATCTTTCTGCACTCAAGATAGAATCTCTTATCATCGGCGTGTCCCATAGAAAATGTTTTTCTTGGCAGAGCGCCGTCTTTAATGACGGAGGAGAAAAGTTCATCCTTTCTCATACCGTCAAATATAAATCCTATGCAGTATTCTTCTTTCGAAAGTGCTTTGAGATTTTCAATTCCGTGAATGTAGTCAATTTCACATTCGGGATGTTTCTTTGCAAACTCAAATAAGAAGTTCTGCAGTTCACCTACAGGCAATGCGCTTGAGGGGTTTTTAATGTAAATTTCGCCTGATTCTTCTTCCGTGTAAAAATCATATTTATAGTATTTGCAATCAGGCTTTTCAAAGGTGATGTCGCA
>JAZRTS010000091.1:0-5068 GCA_045652135.1 Eubacteriales bacterium
CTTGTAACTGCTGTCATTTTTAAGCCCCTCTTCAAATGTCTTAACTGCGATCATTGACCATTCACATATAAGTACCAAACCTATTATCAGCGATAGTATCAGCGTTGTGATTATCAATATAATCATTCCTCATCCTCCGTACTGTATTTTGCAGTTATCGCAATTTGGCTTTTCGCCTGAAGTAGTTTCCCTCGGTATCTCGTAACTGTGCTTCATGTCCATCAGAAAGCCTCATCGAATTTTCGCCGTATATCCTCCGGCATAGGTATAACTTTTCTGTCGTCAGCGTCGCGCGGCGTTTCACCCTCGCGCGCGCGCGCGTCTTTTTTTCTTTTTTTATCTTTTTTATTCTTTTTTATTTGTGTACCATCCGTTGTACCATCCGTTGTACCATCGCGGTATCCCTGATATTGGAACTTGCCGTAATTTACAACGGTTATGACGCACCCGTTCGTTGTACCACCTCGAAGCACTTCAACTGACACTTTGCCGTCACTTTCGAGTGCCATCAAAAACCGCTTAACTTTTCTTCGGTCCCATCCCCACTCGTCAGCTAACCATTGCATAGAACGGTATATCTTGCCGCGTTCATAAACTTTGACATGATCCCCGGCGACGTCTTTAACGTCCGTATAGTTTGCCAGTATAAGCAAGTCGACCCAGGCGTGGCCCTTGCTGAATGGTTTCTGCTTATAAAAAGGATCTTCGCGAATACTACGGTATATATTTATGTATCCGCCATAGTCGGCAGCAACATTATTTTTTTTTGTCATTCCGTCCCCTTTCGTAAAGTTTCATCCATGCGTTTAGTTCCATAGTGACAAGCCACGGCTGACGGTTTTTCCGGTGAAATACTGCCGGCATAGCTTCGGGATCTTTATTATCTCTTATAGCTTGTTGAACTGCACGATATAGATTCAGTTGTTCAACTCTTTTACATTCCATATGTATATCAGGCAAACCTATTACGTCCGGCTGTCCGCCTGGCGCGTATCCGTTATATTGGACACTGCGCCGGCAGTCATAACCGTATTCCCTTAACTTTTTCGCAAGTTCAAGTTCTCCGGCTTTTCCTTTCAATCTGCTATTTATCATTTCCCGATCGTCCTTTTGTAAAATTCATATAACCGATACAATTCTGCAAGTGATAACTTCCGCGTCGCGTTAGTTCCCCAGACAAGTTGACCGTCTTTACAGATAATAACGTGGAAGTTGTAATCGTCCTGTGTAACAATATGCCCGTCGTTCGTAGTTAGTTTCGTCATGCTTTATCCCTCAAAATGGTATATCGTCCGTCGACGTGTAGCCTTCCATTGCCGGCGCCTCCATGCTTTGATGTTCTTCGCTTGGCTTCGCCGGTTTCTTATCCTCGACAAAATCGAAGCGGTCTACGATAAAATCGGTATAATACTTTTTATTACCGTCTTCATCCTCTTTGGCCCATGTATTGACGTGGCATATTACCCCGATACGATTCCCCTTTTTGAAAAATCGGTTGATCGTTTCGGCGGTCTTCCCGAACGCGACGCATTCTATCCAGTCAGTGCCGCGATCTTTTCCGTCTTTATCTTTGCCGCGATCCAACGCGAGCGAAAAGCGCCCGACTGCCGTTTCGTCTGGCTTATACCGTATTGATACATCGTGTCCAAGTCTTCCGATAAATGCACAGCTATTCATGTTTACCCTCCTGTTCGCGTTTTGTCGCCTCTAATCTTTTCAGGCAATTAGCATATTCGCCTTCCGTAAAGTCTTCCAGCTTTTCATGTTCGTACACTTCCAGTATCGTTTCGAGTGATACGCTGTAACGCTCGATCATCTGGCCGAGTGTTTTCGCTTTCGCCTTTGTTATCTTTTTCTCCACGGTCTTATCAGGGACTTCAGGATCGTCGCCGGTCGCTACCATGAACGTTGACGCCAGGTAATATTTCAGTGCGCCGGTATATGCCTTGTATACGCCTTTGTCGCCCTTGTCCATCCCGTCGCCGTAAAAATATGAATGCTCACAGTAGCCAGTATCAATATCAGTTAATGTGAATTGTACTTTTACGATACGCCCGAACTTTTGCTTTTCGCTTCCGCTATACTCGATTATCTCTTCCACGCTTGGCGTTAATTCCAGGTCTTCATCTGCTAAAAAGTTCGTAAATAATTCCTTGTACTGCGCTTCGGTAAAGTATTTATATTTGTCGAATTCGTTTTTCCCCTTTTTCTGTAACACCCCCATATCCCGCAGTTGTTCCCTGATGTTATGTTTTTTTTGCTGTAACATGGCATTCAGCTTTAACCGATCTTCCAGGTATCCGTCATTCATATGTTTACCTCCATTACTTAAATCTGTATTTGTTGTAGAATTCTTCGAATATTTCCGCCATTGCTTCCACGATCTCGCCCGCGTCTATTGTTTCGTCGAAGTCGCGTATTTTGTTCATCATCTGCCAAAACAGCGTAAAGATATATTCGTGGCATGTATCGCAGACGTCGCATATTTCGCGGTTAAAGTATTCCCCGCATACCGGGCATTTGTCCGCGTCCGTCACGTCAGAACTTCCGCAGTCGGAGCATACTATATATGTATCGTAGCATGGCGGTTGAACGCCCCGGACCTCTGGGAGCATGCATTCCCGGACTTCTTCGCCTTCCGTAATGCTCCCGCAGTCATTGCAGTAAATCATTCGTCGCCCTCCATCGAATAACGCGCAATATATACCTTTTCCCCGTAGCGGTTACGCTTCGGGATATCCTCTTTACTAATGTTATAACCTCGTTTTTTCAGGTCGCATATCCTGCTTGCAAGCCGCATAACGCCCAGGTCCTGTATAGCTTGTAATGCCGTTATGCTCCCAAAGTCTTTCATATATCTTATAATCCTTTCGCATTGTGTCATTTTTTCACCCTCCGTATCTGTTCAACGCTGCCGCTAAAACCGTTTATCTTGCTGACATCGCCCGATGTTCTGACCGATTGCGGTATATAATCTGTGTCGACTACGAATTCAATTACTGAGCCGTTAATGTCCCGAGTATGCCCGTCTATCGTGTCGCGGTCGGCTTTTTGGTCTGCCAGGATCGCGAGAAACTCGTATCCGCTCGATAACGTAATGATGTACTTCGCCCCGATCTCTGTGCCATAAGCTGATCCGAGTGCTACACAGTAGAAACCGTCAACTCTTCTGAGCCCGTGGCAGTCTGTCCATGCCTCCTGTTGAAGTGCATACTGTGGCGAACTTGTATCCGTCAACGCCCGGTAGTCTTCATAACATTTGAATTCGCCTCCGCCCGGGTACCAGGTTAACGCGGCCATAGACAATAACACGGCAACGGCTGTTTTACTAACCGCACTAGTTAACATACAATCACGCCCCGTATCCTGTCAGGAAAAATAACCCGATCATTACTATTAAAAATAAACTTGTTTTTGCTATCTCTTTAATCATCCCGTCCACCCCCGTTAATATATCGGCTTTATTTCCTTTTGCTTAACTTTTGTATAAAACATTTCGCACGCTTCACGGCGTATATCCGTCATGCCGCAGTCAGCATATTTACACCAGACATGTTTCTGCCGTCCATCCTCTGCCGGCTCGTGAAGAGGACATTGCCCGCATAAATAGTGAATGCCTTCCGCGTGGAATTCATCGGACACGCAATCAAATGATCTTGTTGTTTCCTCGTACTGGATGTAGGCGACGTGTTCGCCTGTGAATTGCTGGATCATTACTTCAGGTGAATATTCTGTTAATTCGTCAAGTATTGTGTTATACTCTTCTTGGAATTGTAGCGGGTCTTGCGTCTGAATGACTTTGATTTTTTTGACCCTTTTAGTCTTCATAAAAAAACACTCCTTTCCTTTTCGCCAGAGTGTTTATTATCGCATTTTACATTTTTATACAGTTATATTTAATTATGATTTAAGGAATAGATAAACACTCTTTTTTTTTGCGGGACACCCTCCCGCCTTTACTATGGTTAAATTTTAATATATAATTTTCAAAAATGCAATAGTTTTTTTCGGGAGGCAAATTATGAATATCAAAATGCAAGATTACGGCCAGGAACGCGAGCGGATCGCTACGGAATCAGAACTGGAAATATTCGAGTATCTGAAAGCCCTTCCCGGCTGCGACGATTTGCAACTTGTCAGAAAATCCAATAATTACGTTTCAGCTGTATTAGACGAATGGGATCTTGCGCGTTTCAAGTACACCCCGAACGCTAAATGGATAAATTTTTCTGTTTTAGAATCCTCTAAGGAAAAACACCCCCTTGATTCGCCGCAAGATATCGCTTTATATGACGATATCGTAAGGCAGTCAGTAGCGCATATTCTCAAATACAAGTAATTGCAACGGTTGCAGCCCGAAACGCTTTATTTTTCGATTTAAGCGACTTTTTGGCGAAAAAGGTATTATGATACCTGTAAATGTGGGTCTTTTCGGCTCGCTTTTATTACATTAGCATACAACGCAAAAAAGACAAGCCGAAGCTTGCCTTTAATGCGTGCTATTAGTTTGTTTACTCGGAGGTAAAACATGAAAAAAGCGCCCCACGCAATGCGGAACGCGTGGGGTCTTATTTATCATCGCTTCCGATTAACTGTGCAAATACCTGATGTAGCCCCGTCGCTGCCAGCCCAGTTACCATTCCTGCGGCTATATGGTCGATCGCTATATCCTTGCATACGACGCAGCCAAGTATCGCGCCCAGGATCGCCAGCGTTAACGGTATCCATTTGTTATCAGTCGGCATGAATTTTTTCATTAAAAACCCTACACATAAACAAATTACCATAACTATCGGTATGTACATTTCTACTACAAATTCTAAATCCATTTTTTATTCTCCCCTTTCGATTTCTTCATCATGAACGCGCGGCAGCGCGTCTATTTGCTTGTATCGCCGTTCGAGTGTTCCGTTCCCGCCTAGTGCGTGATACGGCTCGTATAAATGCGCTATGTTATCAAATTCATCATACCCGACTTTCCCGCGGAAATAGGCGTCTTCGAGCATGGTATATAATACATTATGAAGTAATGCAAGAACGCCGCTTGCGATCGCTTTAGACCTTGCTT
>JAZRTS010000092.1:0-9111 GCA_045652135.1 Eubacteriales bacterium
TCGCCCTCGGCGGTACACTTTACCAAGATATACCTACGCAGTGTCCGTCAGATATTGCGCACCGCCAAAAGGAAGCAGGCGAATTTGATACGCACGAGGTGCATATTGACAAGGCCTCAAAGCTTTTTGAAATAATCGGCGATGAAACGGTTAAAACAAACAGCTTCCACCATCAGTCCCTTAAAGACGTAGCGGACGCTTTCACCGTCACGGCAAAATCCCCCGACGGCATAATCGAAGCAGTTGAGGACAGACGACACCCGTATTTCATCGGTGTGCAGTGGCACCCCGAATTTACATACGATACTTCACAAACTTCCGCAAAGCTTTTCAAATCCTTTATAGAGGCTTGTAAAAAATAATATGAAAAGATTTTTCACACTACTTTTCGTTTTACTTTTTATATTAGGAGGATGCGGTCTATCACCCAAAGCGCCTGAAAAGCTGCGTGCCGATGATAAAGTATATAAAACAGATTTTTACGGCACACTTTTCCCGAATGAATTTAAAAAGGAAAACGAAACAATTACCGCAGACGGCATTGAGCTGACAAAGATAAAGCACGACACATTTGAGCTTTACCACACAAGAACAGGCTCATACACGGAGGGCACTGTTTACTGCATCGAGGATGATTATAAAAAAGCACTTGCTTTTTACAATAGCCCCGATAATTATTCTTATTACTGCATCTTAGGTGTCACATCGGACACTACGACAAAACGAACAGTCGAGATAAATGAGGTTAATAAGGACAAATTCAATTCCCTCTTGGAGTTTGCAGAGAAAAGCAGATACGATCCATTCAGCATTAAGCATAACGCAGGGATAACAAAGGTTGAATTACCTATGCCCGATGACACAAAAGACACAAGAATGATATTCTATAAGGAAAGCTGTGACAGACTTTTTGTATCATCCAAAGGCTCAGACTATTATATTATAGACGGTCATTTGTATCTTGTTTTTCAGTATGACTTTGGACACGGTGAATACGAAAAACTCATAGCCGTAAAAACTCCCGATGACATAAGCGAATATTTCGTTGAGTTTATGAATTCTTACATATAATTATCTGCACCCTTGCACGTGGTCATAATTTTCGCAGTCACGGCATGATCGAAGCAGTTAAGAACAAAAGACAACCGTATTTCATCGGTGTGAAGTGATGCCACGAATTTATACGAAGCCTCACAAGGCTTTCATTAATGTATGCAAAAAAGGAGATAAAAAATGAAACTCAAAATACTTGTTAAGGCAATTGAAAAACTGCTTGGAATGACCGACAGCGGTGAAGGTCCTCGTGCCGATGTGTTTTTACCGGAAAAATTGCTTGCTATGTCGATTGTATTTATACTTGTCGGTGTCGGTTGCGGTGTTTATGCGGCATTCAATTTTGAGGTATGGGCGTTTATCGGCTGTGCTTTGGGCTTTATCCTAGGAATTTTTGCAATGCTTTGCTGGAGAAATCAATGTATACACGTCATATCGGAAGAACAGTTTACATACACAACGATGTTCGGAAGAACGTATACATATTCATTTTCCGATATCGAGGGCTTGAGACGAAACAATGATTCTTTGACACTTTTCGTCGCAGGTAAAAAGGTGCATATAGAAGCAATGGCGCTTATCAGCGAAAGATTTATAATTCTTGTTGACAGAGCATTGGAGAAAAACGGCTGATTACAAGCAAGTGGCGTGTATTATCACATACGTTGCTTCAATGACAAATTATATACGAAATAATAATCTATATCATAGATTGAGTTTATAAAATTTCAAATAAAAAAAGCGGTCGATGACCGCTTTTTTATATTTATTTGATATTAGCACAGCAAAATTCAAAAGTTGCTACGAGGATATGGAGTTTTTACATCGGTAAGGCCTAAAATATAATCGACAGATACGTTATAGAAAATTGCGATTTTTACAAGCATTTCAATCGGTATTTGTCTTTTCCCGTTTTCATACTGTGAATATGTGTTTTGCTTTATGTGCAAAAGCTCTGCCATTTGAATTTGCGATATGTCGGAATCTTCTCTCAAATCTTTAAGGCGCATAAATCTTCCTCTTTTTTTTATTCAATTATATATATCGCAAAACGAGATGTTGATAATTATCTCATTTTGTGATATTATTTCTCGAAAGAGGGGGCATTTTTCCAAATTGTAATATGAATAATTGAGAGAAGAGAAAGACATAATGAAAAAAAAATTTATTAAAACACATACCTGTTTTGATATTTATTATCGGTATACTTATCGGGTGTAATGGCGAAATCATTGGTAATACTTATAGCTTCTCCTATGTAACAACAGAAAAACACCCGCTTGATTCACAAAAAAAAGGAAATTATCACGGTCATGTTTATACAGGCGGTTCATACAGCAAAAAATACCATTATGAAGCACAATGTGCGGGAAAAAACAGTCACAAAATCACATGGGAAGATGTAGAGCGACGCAAATTAGGTCCTTGCGGAACCTGCGTTTTAAAATAACAAATACAATATATTTCCGCAGGAAATCTGCGCCCTTGCCCGTGGGCAGTTTGCGTGTAGTTCGCTATACGAACCACACGCAAACCGTGGGGGGACGGGCAGGCGCAGCGATATCGAATATTGTTACAGTAAATAAAAAAACGGTATGTAACCGTTTTTATCCGCATAGTTGCAGGGCGTGCATTGCACGTCCTTTTTTATCGTTTTAAAGCTGCGATATTATATTACCGAACATATCCAATAAACAACCCCGTAAATGACACTTGCCACCGCACCGTAGACGATAACGGGCCCTGCGACGGTGAACATTTTCGCACCCACGCCCATTATATACCCCTCGCTTTTCGTATCGAGTGCAGGAGATGCCATTGCATTGGAAAAGCCCGTTATCGGTACGAGCGTACCTGCGCCTGCGTGCTTGGCGATCTTATCGAAAATGCCGAGTGCCGTAAGAAGTGCCGCAATAAAAATAAGCGTTACCGACACGAGCGTTTGCGCTGTTTTTTCATCGATAAAATTTTTGTATATATCAAAAAAACATTCACCGAGGACACATATAAATCCTCCCGAAATAAAAGCAAGCGTGCAGTTTTTTACAGACTTTGACTTTGTCGCCCTTGCCTTTGCGTAGGTTCTGTAATCCTTTTTACTTTCAAACATAAATATCCTCCGAATAATAATATGTATTTATTATTTGTATTTGCACTTATTATATACGCAGGGAGATTGACTTTTTGCGTGCATTGGTGTAAAATAAAGGTATAAAATAAAGTAAAGGATTTCAAAATGAAAAGATATTCCGTAAATTTAGACATAGACAAGAATTTTTATCACCCCGAAATCGACTTACATCACAGAGCGCTTTGCCTTTTTGCAAATGAGTTTTCGGGTGAATGTGAAAATCTCAAGTTTTATAATGACGGTCTGACACTTGACGGCGCGGACACGGGTGTATTTGTTTCAGATGAAATAGAAACAGACGCATTTAACGTTATGACAGCATCGTGGAATGCACGCACGTACGGCGGTACTGTCAGGATATCTGCAAGCGTTGACGGCGAGAACTGGTTTTCATGGGGCATTTGGTCAAGTGAAAAAGGTGCTTCAAGATCGGAAAGCAGTATCGGCATCGGCGGAAAAATGGAGACAGATATTCTGACATTCGACGAAAAGCACACCTCGTTCAGATTCAAAATCGAAATTACAAAAGGTGAAAAAGCGCCCGTTTTGTACTCCGTTTGCTTTGCAAGAAACACAGAAAACGGAAAATTGCCGAAAACAGAGCACTTCATAGCACACAATAAAATTCCCGTAAGAATTCAGGGAACAGTTCCCGTGATAGGCCACAGAATATGCTCTCCCACTTCCCTTTCAATGGCGCTTGACCATCTTGACTACAGCATAAGCATGGAAGAAACCGCCGAAAAGGTTTTTGACTACGGTGACAATATTTACGGCAACTGGTCATTTAACACATCTTTCCCCGGTGAGCTTGGTTTTCACTCATTTCTCGATTTTTATGACGGTGATGCTCTTAAATATGCACTTTCGCAAGGCTTTCCCGTTGCATGCTCAATAAAGGTTGCTGAGGGAATGCTCACCAAAAGCGGATACCCCGAAAGAAAAACAAACGGTCATCTTTTACTCGTCACGGGCTTTGTGACGAAGAACGGTGATGACTGGCTTTATATAAACGATCCCGCAGTGAAAGACGGAAAAATAACCGTGCTTTTATCGGAATTTATGGAAATATGGCGCTACGGTGCGGCATATATAGTACAGCCGAAGCCCGAAAGATACGTCACGTACCTTTCGCACGGACGTGATGACGAAATGCCCGTAATTGCCGACATTGTCGACAAAACACACGTCAACAGAAGATACGAAAGAGGAAATGTCGGCGCAAAATACATCGTCATTCACAACACCGACAACTGGCGCGAGGGTGCGGGCGCGAAGGCACATTCTTCCTATCTTAAAAACTTCAAGCAAGGTGACAGACCTCTCGGCTGGCACTACACGGTAGACGATGAGGCAATATACAAATCCCTGCCCGAGGAAGAAGCAGGATATCACGCAGGCGACGGCGGCGAAGGAGAAGGAAACCTTTACGGAATCGGAATTGAAATATGCTTAAACAAGCAGCCGAGGGGCGAAAAGCCGTCGGAAGCTTTTGTCAAGGCCGTTAAAAATACGGCAAAGCTTGCCGCAGAGCTTATGAAGAAATACGGTCTTCCCATTGAAGCTGTGCGCCAGCACAACTCATTTTCGGGCAAAAACTGTCCGTCCTGTATGCGTGAAAACAATATGTGGGATGATTTTATAAGCGATGTTTTATCCCACTATAATTCAATAGAAGACACAATACTTTAACCAAAGGAGAAAATATGCTTCACATAGGATGTCATCTTTCATCATCCGCAGGATATGAAAATATGGTAAAAACAGCGCTTTCGATAGGTGCTGATACATTTCAGTTTTTCACAAGAAACCCCAGAGGAAGCAAATCAAAAGCTCCCGACTTTGATGATATGCGCCGTGCGGCGGAGCTTATGAGGGAGCATAATTTCGCCCCAGCAGTTGCGCACGCGCCGTACACTCTCAACCCCGCTTCATCGAAAGCGGAGGTGCGTTCATTCGCTTACGATATTTTCCTTGATGACTTGAAAATACTTGAAAATCTCCCCGGAAATTATTACAATTTCCACCCGGGCTCACACCTCGGTGACGGAAGCCTTGAGGGGATAAAGCGCACGACTGATATACTCAACCGCGTTTTAACACCCGATCTGCACACAACAGTGCTTATCGAAACGATGGCAGGCAAAGGCAGTGAGATCGGCGCAAGCTTTGAGGAAATCAAGGCAATTATTGACGGCGTGGAACTTCGTGGAAAACTCGGTGTTTGTCTTGATACCTGCCACGTTTCAGACGGCGGATACGATGTCATCAATGAATTTGAAAAGGTACTTGACGAGTTTGATAAGATAATCGGACTTGATATGCTTTATGCCATACATTTGAATGACAGCAAAAATCCGTCGGGAGCTAAAAAAGACCGCCACGAAAAAATCGGCGACGGCTTCATAGGTCTTGATGCGATAACGAAAATTATAAATTCGCCCCGTCTTAAGGATAAGCCGTTTGTGCTTGAAACACCTAACGAGCTTGACGGATATGAAAAGGAAATAGCGCTTTTAAAAACGCTGTATACGCTTTGAAATGTATTTTGACAACTGCGCACCTGCCTGCCCCCCACAGTTGACAGGCGGAACACAGTTCGCCGTGTCAACTGCCACAGGCGTGGTGCGCACAGGCATGGCACTTATACTGTAAGATTCAGACAAAACAAGATACTGCAAAAATATAAAAAACACTCTGGCCGGCTCATTTGGGAAGCAATTATCACAAATGAGCTAGCCTCTTTTTAATACTTTTTGATATGTTCTATTTGATATTCTGCTTGTTCCGACATTTTGAATTTTAAAGTAAAATCAAGATCCTCTTTCCATTTTTCCAATGCTACGACATTGCTTAATTTTTGCCCATTTCTGTTAATAAAGTATTCCAAATAGCGAACAACTTCACTTTTTTTAAGAATCCCTTTTTCAATAACTTTGGAAATAATATACTGTCTTTCGGTTCTAGAGTATCCATCCTGCTGATTTACGCTATAACCACACAACTTTAATGGTGAGAATTCAGATAAAACAATGTCTTGATATCCAATCGTTGATACACTGTCCATTTTGATCTTTCCTAGGATCATACCATATTTTTCACGATATCTTTCATACACAGAGTAACTCATATAGAACTTTTCACACTCTTTGCAACGTTCTACATTAAGCATTATATCCGAATTATTTCTTCCCATAAAAATAGCTGTCGCCTGTTCAAATTCGTGATTTCGAATATGACAACTCGTTCTTCCTTTATAAATATACAAAACTGAATCTTCATTCCAAACGCAATTTTCTTCATGTGTTTTACAAATCTGTTTTTCATCTAACACATCTTTTAATGTTTTGTAAAATTCTTGATAGAATCTCACGTAGATTGCTGTAGCAGGAGCAATAACCTTTTGTGCAATTATCAATTCATACATATATAGTCTCAAACGCTCATCCAATTTTTCAGTCAAAAACTCAATTCCTTTGTCTGTAGACTTAAGACCTAATTTATACAAAACATGTGACAAAGTTTCAGCGTAAGATTGGCTGTCTGTTTTTTTAAAAGAATACAATAAATATGATTCTCCAAGTTTTACATCGTAAGAATCTATGTATTCTTTGTAAGCTTGAGGACGCTCTGCAATTGAACAAACCTTTTTGTATGCCTCATATGTAATTTTAGAAAAATCCATTTTTCCTTTGCCTATTTTTATTTCACTTTTTTTCGATGCTTTAAATCTATTCCCTTCTCTTTTTCGCAAGCTTCTAATCGCATTTTTGTCAAGCTTGTCATCCTCAATCATCTTGAGAGATTTACTGCGTTGCACCATTATTTCTCTAGCAATATAATGCTCCCATTTTAGTCTGAATAACTCTTGATTAGATAAATTCTCACCATCTATAGGCTTATGCTTTTTAATTGCATAAGCAACTATTAGACACACTATACTTGTGTCACGTTGTAAAAAATTTCCGTTTACTTCTCCTATGATATCCTCATAAATTTTCCGAAGTATATCCCAAATTTGATTATTTTTTGCTACTTCCTTCAATTCAGTAGGATTATCCCATGCTTGAGCATTCAAACCTTTAGCTTGAATATATAGTGTATCTACAGCATTATTCCACTCCTGAAAAGTAGCAATTCCTACATCATCTTCCGTTATCAATCCTTTGAAATTCTCATAATGGTCAACCAGAGAATTTTGGATAATACTATTATCCTTTACAACTTGATTCTCTAACGGAATTTCATCTACACTTTCAACCACCAAATATACTTCGTTAATACCGCATTTTGTTAATCCGTGACTTTCCGCAAATACATCGATACTTTTGTCTTTAGGACAAAGATGCAATAATTCTTCCTTTGTTGCACACAAATTACGCAATTTATTCTTTTCACAATAATCTCCGACAGCATCAAGTGCCAAAACGGCACTTCTTGATATCACATGAAACTCTTGCGGACGCAAAGGATCACCTGTTCCTATAAGAACACGATAACTCTTTTTTCCATTTTTTAATGGTATTGTAATGATATCCATAAAATTCATTACCCCTTTCTTCGTTCCAATATAATTATATCACAAATTCTATAACTTTTCAATTATTGATCAATCCAACAAAAACATAATTAAAAATATTGTACCAAGCTGTGGTGCTAAAAAATGAATATTACCGCTAACCCAAATAATACTGTATCATTGCCACTTAAACCATATCGTTGCATCTGCCTTTTCTGTTTATGAAACATTAATCAAATTGTATCACATATTGCAAAATATGTGAAAATTTGAAAGGATTAGGCAATAAAAGCTCAATCCTCTCAAATTTTCATATCAAATATTTTTTATGGTATAATATAATTTAAAGCTATATTATCCGTGAAAAGTAATCAATCAAAAAAATAAACGAAAACACAGCCGACTCACATTGATTGAGTCGGCTGATTTTTTATTTGTTATTTTCGGTATTTACCCACTCAACGAAGCCGTAGCTGTCGAGGATCTGAAAATACTTTGCAAGTCGGGGATAAAGGGGCTCTGCCTTTTCTCCGAATTTTTCCTTGACACGTTCGCCGAGGGCGGTTATATCCTCGCCGCCGTCGCTTATCTTCCACACAAAGCTTCCGAATTCGTCGAGATGTATATAGCTTATTTTAGGCTTTTTGAAAAGCTTTTGCGCAATTTTGTTAAACAAGCCCTTGTTTTCTATATTGAGTGTTACGATACCGTCTTTTTCTGTCCAATCAATACCCGTTTTTCTTTTGGGTATTCTGTCAAGATAATTTTCGGTCTGTTTATTTTTCTTCATTATTTACGTTTTTTAAGAAGTGAGAACTTCAGAACGCTGAGAATGATAAGACCGAATACAACGAGGCTTACGATGTTTCCGACAGACTCTGACAATCCGAGACTTCCGGAAATGTCGATGACCTTGTCAATGCCTGTTATTGCAAGCACCGCAAGAAGAATACCTACAAGACCTTCGCCTGCGATCATACCCGAGCAGAACAGAACACCGTCGCTGATGATAGCGTTCTTCTTTTCCTCGTCCTTCTTCATCTTATCGAATATAAGTCTTACAACACCGCCCACCATAATGCAAACGGAAAGGTGGATGGGAAGATATACACCGATTGCAAAGGGAAGCACGGGAATACCGAGAATTTCAACGGTAATACCGATAAATGCACCGATGAATACGAGTCCACAAGGGAGATTTCCTTCCATAACACCCTCGACGACCATCTTCATAAGTGTCGCCTGAGGAGCTGCCAGCGCAACTGTTCCGAAGCCCCATGCGCTGTCGAGCAGGTAAAGCGTACCGCCGATAGCAAGAGCTGAAGCTACAACACCGATAACCTCGCCTATCTGCTGTTTTTTAGGCGTTGCGCCGAGAAGGTAACCTGTTTTAAGGTCTTGTGAAGTG
>JAZRTS010000093.1:0-16345 GCA_045652135.1 Eubacteriales bacterium
GCTTGACTGGGAGAATGCGTATAAAGATGCTGAGTTTGTTGTGATTGCAGCACCGACGAATTATGACAGCAAAAAGAATTTTTTTGACACGTCGGCGGATGGATCGGGGATAAAGGTTGTTATTCAGTGGAGTCCCGATGCTGTTATGGTTATAAAATCCACTGTTCCCGTGGGCTTTACAGCTATGGTCAGGGAGAAGTATAAGTGTGATAATATCATTTTCAGTCCCGAATTTTTGCGTGAATCAAAGGCGCTTTACGATAACCTTTATCCAAGCAGGATAATTGTCGGTACAGACCTTGAAAACGATCGGCTTGTAGAGGCTGCCGAAACTTTCGCAAAGCTTTTGCAAAACGGAGCTGAAAAGAAGGACGTTGAAACGCTCATTATGGGAAATACTGAGGCGGAGGCTGTAAAGCTGTTTGCAAATACGTATCTTGCGCTCCGTGTATCTTATTTTAACGAGCTTGATACGTATGCGGAGATGAAAGGGTTAGATGCCCAGCAAATCATCAAAGGTGTTTGTCTTGATCCGAGAGTCGGAGACTATTACAATAACCCTTCTTTTGGATACGGAGGTTATTGCTTGCCGAAAGACACAAAACAGCTTCTTGCCAATTACGAATCCGTGCCTCAGAATATGATGTCCGCAATAGTTGAATCGAACCGTACCAGAAAGGACTTTATTGCAGATCGTGTGCTTGAAATTGCAGGCGGCTATAAAGCAAATGACAGTTATGATCCCGAAAAAGAGAGAACCGTTGTTGTTGGAATTTACCGCCTTACCATGAAATCAAATTCGGATAACTTCAGGCAGTCTGCGATTCAGGGTGTTATGAAGCGCATCAAATCAAAGGGAGCAACGGTAATTATTTATGAGCCGACTCTTACTGATGGCGAAACGTTCTTCGGAAGCAAGATCGTCAACGATCTTGAGAGGTTCAAAAAAATGTCCGATGCAATTATTGCCAACAGATATGACGTATGTCTTGATGACGTTTCGGAAAAAGTGTACACAAGAGATATATTCAAGCGCGATTGATATTAAGTATTGATAAATTAAATCAATATAAAATCTCCCGACAGAGTATTGAAATCTGTCGGGAGATTTTACTTTTTGATCGAAAAGCCTATACGATAAATCATAGAGTTACCATAAATTATTATGCTTCTCAAATGATGTATCATCTGCGGCAAGTATCATTTGAAAAGCCTAATATGTCGGTAGACATATTAGGCTTTTTGTAGTATTAAACGAGTGAAAAATGTCAACTTTCAGATGATTTTTTGCGCTAACTTTTTTGCTCGGCGTGCGAGTTTTTCATAAGTTTTTGTTAATAATTCCGGACGTGCGATCCAAATTTCGTTTTCATCATAATAGCCGGTTGTGACATAAATTCTCGCCGGATCTTTATCGTTTTGGGAAAATTCTGCTTCTATCAGCGACAAGGAAAATGGAGAAAAGGAAGTATCGTTCAAATAATATTTTCCGTAGCAGTCAATTCCATATGTTATTTTATCCGAAGGAAAGAGCTCCGGAATATAAAAGTAATAGCTATTATAATCCGAAATTACAACAGAAAGATCGGTACTTGGAAGGGAAGGCTTTTCTGTGTGATTCTTATATAAAATTAAACATCCCAATTCCAAGGCATACTGTGATAATTTTTTGAAATTTTCAAAATCCATTATGTAATTCAGTTGTTTTCCCATATCGCATCTCCTTTTATGTTGTTATATCATAAAAACGTCAGTATGTCAAGGATGCATCGCCTTCGGTGATATGATGCTTTTCACTTTGCTCAAAATGATGTTGCTCCCAATGGTCGCAATGCTGCGAAAGAGCAGTAAAAAGGTATGTAAATACAGGTAAGAACAGTAAAAAGTATTTTCTTTAATATCCGATTTTAACTTTTATCCCCGAATCTGTCGCCCATTTCAAAAGACTCTCTCTATCACCGATTATAAAGTCAGCATCTTTGATGGAAAACATGGAATGAGAGGTTTCCATATACAAAAAGTTCTTATATCGATATATTTTTATAGATTTAATAAGTTTAATTTCTTTCCCATCCTTGAAAAGGTGGTTATATTTTATTTCAAATATGTGATCCTTCTTTTCAAGAGATAAAAATACATTTTCGTCGTATTTGATAAATAGCAAGACGGCAAAGGAAAGAACCAAAGACATCGAAGGGATAATCAAGAAAATCCAAAAATATGGGTTGTGTGCGCAAATAAAAACTATGACGGGAACAATGAATATAAGAAGCGAAATTACAAACGCACGAAAAAGCATTATATGGTTGCGTAGAGCAACCGCCATACCGCCGTTTCTTCCTTTGAATGTCATATCGCACCTCCTTTTTCGTGATTATATCACAAAACCGCTTGCTTGTCAAATGATGCATCGCCTGCGGCGATATGATGTTTTTCGCTTCACTCAAAATGATGTTGCTTCCAATGGTCGCAATGAAGCTATGTTTGCCAAAGTTCGCTTTGCTAACTTTGGCAAACATCATTCAAAAAAGCACACATTTGTCAGGTAGACAAATGTGTGCTTTTTTCTGGTGGAAGCAGTGGGATTCGAACCCAAGACCTTCCGCACGTCAAGCGGATGCTCTAACCAGCTGAGCTATGCTTCCTTACCCGACTATTATAGCAGATTTGTTTTGAAATTGCAATACCTTTTTCGAATTTAATACAAAATTAATATCTTCGGAATATTTTATGATTTTGCCAAATAGAATGTAGTAAACAAATTTCTGGAGGAATAACAATGGCACAGAAGGGAATATACAAGGATATTTCGCAAAGAACGAACGGTGATATTTATGTCGGTGTTGTCGGCCCTGTGAGAACGGGAAAGTCAACTTTTATAAAAAGGTTTATGGAAACACTTGTTTTGCCCAACATAAAGGGTGAATATGATAAGGAAAGAACACGTGACGAGCTTCCTCAATCATCATCGGGCAAGACCGTTATGACAACCGAACCTAAATTTATCCCCGATGAGGCTGTAAGCGTAAGCCTTGACGGAAATGCCGATTTCAAGGTCAAAATGATCGATTGCGTGGGATTCATTGTTCCCGAAGCGCTCGGTCATATAGAAAACGGTGCGCCGAGAATGGTCAATACCCCCTGGAGCGAGGAGGCGATGCCGTTTGATGAAGCGGCAGAAATAGGCACGCAAAAGGTAATTACGGACCATTGTACTATCGGAATGCTTGTAACGTGCGACGGAAGCTTTGGTGAAATATCACGCGAAAGCTACATTGAAGCGGAAGAAAGAACGGTTAAGGAATTAAAAACCATGAATAAACCATTTGTCATTATTCTTAACTCATCGGTTCCGAATTCCGAAAAAAGCATTGAGCTTGCGTATGAGCTTGAAGAAAAGTATTCTGCGCCCGTTGCCCTCATAAACTGTCTTGAGCTTAATGCTGAGGACATAAAGCATATCCTTGAGCTTGTTCTGCTGGAATTTCCCATTTGCGAGATAACGGTGAACATTCCTGAATACATAACGGCACTTCCGAGTGACCACCCGATATACAGCTCTATTAATTCGTCTGTTTTCTCACTTGCATCGCAAGTGGAGAAAATAAAGGATATTATGCCCGTTTTCTCAAAGCTTACGGAAAATGAAAACGTTACAGATGTAAATATCGAAAAAATTGACCTCGGATATGGTAAGGCTGTAATAAATACAAAGCTTACCGACGGACTGTTTTATAAGCTTTTATCAGATGAAACAGGATTTGATATAGATTCCGATGAAACGCTTATGAAAACGCTTTGTGAGCTTGCCGAATCGAAAAAGAAATTTGATAAAGTTGCAAACGCATACGATGAGGTAATGGCTACAGGCTACGGCATAATATCACCGGGTGTCGAAGACCTTGCGCTTGAAGAACCGCAGATAGTTAAGCAGCCGGGTGGGTACGGTGTAAAGCTTCGTGCATCTGCCCCGTCTGTCCACATGATAAAGGCGAATATTCAAGCGGAGGTGAATCCCATTGTCGGAACAGAACAGCAATCAGAGGATCTTGTGAAGTTTTTGCTTCGTGAATTCGAGGAAGATCCTGCAAGAATATGGGATACGAATATGTTTGGTAAATCACTCTACGAGCTTGTGAATGAAGGCTTGAATACAAAACTTTCGAATATGCCGACCGATGCAAGAGTGCGTCTTTCAGAAACTCTCGAAAAGATAATAAATGAAGGTACAGGCGGTCTTATTTGTATAATACTTTAAATAATCTGCGGTGGGATATTTCCCGCCGCTTTTTATACCGCTTGAGCTGATGCGGATATCCGGCGGAAATGTATTAAAATATTTCTTATTTACTGTGCTTAAATGCGAATAATGTTTACGAATTGTATTTAAATAGGATACAAATATTTAGTAAAATGTAATTTGGTAAATTATATTTTCAATAACATATAAAGGACAAAGAAAAATGGCTAAAGAAAAGAAATTTGTAGAACAGATCACAGCAATGGATGTGGACTTTGCAAAATGGTACACAGACGTTGTAAAGAAGGCTGACCTTGTTGATTATTCGGGCGTAAAGGGTTGTATGATAATAAGACCTTACGGCTATGCAATATGGGAAAATGTCCAGAAGCTTCTTGATGCTGAATTCAAGAAGACAGGACATGAAAATATCTATATGCCTATGTTTATTCCCGAATCGCTTCTTAATAAGGAAAAGGCACACATTGAAGGCTTTGCACCCGAGGTTGCCTGGGTAACACACGGTGGAGGCGAAAGACTTACTGAACGTATGTGTGTTCGTCCGACATCCGAAGTGCTTTTCTGCGATCACTATAAAGATATAATAAAATCGTACAGAGATCTTCCCAAGCTCTACAATCAGTGGTGCAGTGTTGTAAGATGGGAAAAGACAACAAGACCGTTCCTCCGCACAAGAGAATTTTTGTGGCAGGAAGGTCACACAATGCACGCAACTGCTGAGGATGCTGAAAATGAAACACTCAGAATGCTTAATATATATGCTGATTTCTACGAAGAGCAGCTTGCTATCCCTGTTGTAAAGGGTAAGAAAACGGACAAAGAAAAGTTTGCAGGTGCGGCGGCTACTTACACGGTTGAAGCACTTATGCACGACGGTAAGGCACTTCAGGGTGGTACATCGCACAACTTCGGATGCGAGTTTGCAAAAGCATTCGGAATACAGTACCTTGACAAGGACAACCAGTTGAAGCCTTGCTATCAGACATCTTGGGGTGTATCAACACGTATGATCGGGGCAATAATAATGGCACACGGCGATGATTCGGGACTTGTTCTCCCTGCGGCTATCGCCCCCATTCAGGCTGTTATCGTTCCTATTGCACAGCATAAGGAAGGTGTGCTTGATAAGGCAAATGAGCTTACCGAAAGACTTTCCAAAGTTGCAAGAGTGAAGCTTGACGATTCCGACAATTCCCCCGGCTGGAAGTTTGCGGAATATGAAATGAAGGGTGTTCCGATAAGAATCGAGATAGGCCCGAAGGATATTGAAGAAAATCAGTGCGTATTTGTTCGCCGTGACAACAGAGAAAAGGTATTTGTAAGCCTTGACAATGTCGAAGAGGCACTTGTTGAAGAATTCAAGAAATACAACGAAGCGCTTTATAATAAGGCACTCCAGCGCCGTGCGGATATGACATACACGGAAACAGAGCTTGATGCATTTATCGAAACAGCAAAAACAAAGCCCGGATTTATCCGTGCAATGTGGTGCGGAGATCTTGAGTGCGAGCTCAAGATGAAAGAGCTTGCGGATGTTACATCACGCTGTATGCCGTTTGACGAGGAGGCTTGCGGAGATAAGTGTATCTGCTGCGGCAAGCCTGCAACAAAGCTTCTTTACTGGGGTAAGGCGTACTGATGCTTTCGGTAGTTTATACCGCAGGTCTTGCAGGTATTGACGGTTATATCGTTACGGTTGAATGTAACGCTGCCAATACGATACCGGGTTTTGAGATCGTCGGACTTCCCGATGCATCGATCAAGGAATCAAAGGAGAGAATAAAAGCTGCCGTTGCCAACAGCGGTATGCTTTTTCCCTCAATGCTTCTGACGGTGAATCTTGCGCCCGCCGATAAGAAAAAGGAAGGTTCATCGTATGACCTTGCGATAGCCGTGTCAATACTTTCATCGTGCGGAGTGATACTGCCGACGGATATACTTGAAAAATGCTGTTTTGTCGGTGAGCTTTCGCTGTCGGGCGATATTCGCCCTGTGCGAGGGGTTCTTCCCATGTGCGTTGCCGCAAAGGCGGCGGGAAAAACGGAGATATTCGTTCCTTTTGACAATGCGCCCGAGGCGGCTGTTGTTGACGGTGTTAATATCTATGCGGTAAAATCATTGCGTGATCTTATAGTGCATCTGAATACGGATGACAAGATAAAGCCGGAAGTGTTTGACAAGGAAAAATTCGGAGAAGCATTTCTGACTTCAAGTGTTGATTTTTCCGATGTCAAGGGACAGGAGAAGGCAAAGTGTGCGCTTGAGATAGCTGCGGTTGGCTCGCATAATGTTTTGCTTATAGGTCCTCCTGGATCGGGTAAAAGTATGCTTGCCAAAAGATTGCCGACAATAATGCCTGAGCTTTCGTTTGACGAAGCTATAGAAACAACGAAAATACACTCGATATCGGGAATTTTGCCTGCGGGTGTGTCACTTATAACACAAAGACCGTTCCGTTCTCCCCACCATACAATGTCAAGTGTAGGACTTTCGGGCGGCGGACATATTCCGATGCCGGGTGAAATATCGCTTGCCGATAACGGAGTGCTGTTTTTAGACGAGCTTCCCGAATTCAGACGTGAAGCACTTGAAGTTTTGCGTCAGCCGCTTGAGGATGGGCGTGTGACGATAGCACGTGTAAACGGTAAGCTTACTTATCCGTGCAAGTTTATGCTTGTATGCGCTATGAACCCGTGTAAATGCGGATATTTCGGTTCACGTACAAGAAGATGTACGTGCGGACCCGGTGAAATCAAAAAGTATCTTGCGAAAATATCAGGACCTTTGCTTGACAGAATAGACATTCAGGTCGAAATGCCCGAGGTAAGATATGATGAGCTTTCCTCACGTTCAAGCGGAGAATCCTCCGCCGTTATACGAGAACGAGTCAGGGCGGCACGTGAGTTTGCAAAGGAAAGAAACGATGCGTTCGGTATACACTCAAACGCACAGATGACGTCAACGCAGATACGCAAGTGCTGTACACTTAACGACGGAGCGAAAAAGCTTCTTAAAGATGCCTTTGATAAAATGGGACTTTCTGCAAGAGGATATGACAGGATACAGCGTGTGGCAAGAAGCGTTGCGGATATCGATAAAAGCGAGATAATAACGGAATATCATATGGCTGTGGCTATAAATATGCGTTCGCTTGACCGCAAATACTGGCACAGTTGATATTAAATAAAAGGGTAGGAGATGTTAAAATGAAGGAACTTAAGGGAACAAGAACAGAAGCTAATCTTCACGCAGCTTTTGCAGGCGAAAGTATGGCGAGAAACAAGTACACATACTTTGCATCTGCAGCTAAAAAAGAGGGATATGAGCAGATAGCGGCAATATTCCAGGAAACAGCCGACAACGAAAAAGAACACGCAAAAATGTGGTACAAGCTTCTCAATGGCGGTGTTGGTAAGACAGCAGACAACCTTTTTGATGCAGCTGAAGGCGAAAAATACGAATGGGTTGAAATGTACGCTGAATTTGCAAAGCAGGCAAGAGAAGAAGGCTTTGATTATATAGCAAATCTCTTTGAGGGTGTTGCAAAGGTTGAAAAGGAGCACGAGGAAAGATACCGCAAGCTTCTTGAAAACGTAAAGGACGGAAAGGTATTCATCAAGGAAGATGTTGTTATATGGAAGTGCCGTAACTGCGGACACATCCACGTTGGCAAGGAAGCTCCCGAGGTTTGCCCCGTTTGCGCACATCCCAAGGCATATTTTGAAATAAAGAGCGAAAATTATTAATAAATAAAAAAACGGTCGTAAGACCGTTTTTTTGTTGTATATAAACTCAATCGATGGATTTCCGCAGGAAATCAGCGCCATCGCCTGCGGTCAGTTGACTTCGTCAACTGCGAGGGGACAGGCAAGGCGCTGACGTTAAATTGTATTTGGTATATCGCTGTTTTCGATTGCTTCAAAATCAGATTTATCTATATCGATTACCTCTGTATCTGTTTTTTGGTCGTATTTATCAGGTGTAGAAAAATCATGCAATATAAACATTTTATATGCTCTATCTGCGATTATTCTTGTTTCCGCAAAATCAAATCCGCCGCTGATTACACCACCAAGAACTGGTATGGCTTTGCCTATATTTATAATTCCTTTTGTTCCGAATTTTGTTACAAGTCGGAATCCTACTTTTTGATTAATTTTTGTTAATACTTTTCCGGGGATTTTTTTGACCATTGAAGTTGCAAGCTTTGTTCCTAATTTAACGCCTACTTGTTTTACGATATTATCAAGAGAAATGCCAGCCAGACAAGCATACACCAAAGTTTGTACTTGATCACATTCCGTATCATATCCGCCCATATAAGCAAGGCAAGATATCATTCTTATCTGAACGTATAAAACACTACCTATGTTAGCAGGAATTGATACGGGCAATGTTATGAGTCCGCCTAATCCTGTTATGAATCCCGATGTTGTGCATTTTGCGAGCTGATAATTGATAAATGATTTTGCTGCTGTTGCTGTATCTTCGTTTTTAGAAAGATAATCTTCGGCGAGTTTGCTTATTGACGGACTAACTTTGGGTATGCCGTCGATGGAATTATCGTAAAGCTTTTCTAAAAGCTTCATCATATCTTCTTGTGTTATTTGTAATCTCCTTTCGGACATACGTAATACTCCTTTTATAAGATATTGAGCTTGTACTTTTGACAGAAAATGTATTTTTTGCGAGGTTTATTATACATATTTTATCACACTTTTTTATCTTTTACAAGTGGAATTTCCAACGGATATTTTTTGATATAGAAGCCGAAACTTTGCTTTATCACAAGTTCAAAAAATATTAATCGATAAAGTGTATAATATTCTGTTTTGATTTGGTATACTGTCGAAAGTTTGTATAGGAGTTTGGAATGTTTAAACAGTTTAAAAACAAGTACATAGGCGACAGGCTTTTTTACAGAAATGTAATGCTTGTTGCAATACCAATAATGATACAAAATGGAATAACGAATTTCGTAAATATGCTTGACAACATAATGGTCGGCAGGCTTGGCAATGTGGAAATGACAGGTGTGTCAATCGTTAACCAGCTTATGTTTGTATTCAATCTTACGATATTCGGTGCTGTTGCCGGTGCAGGTATATTTACTGCGCAGTTTTTCGGAAAGAAAGACGATAAGGGTATACGTGCGACGTTTCGATATAAGATAATAACATCGCTTCTGATAACGGCAATAGGAATAATCGTTATGCTGTTTTTCGGCGAAACGCTCATAAAACTTTATCTGACGGGCGAGGGAAGCGCCGAGGAGATTGCACAAAGCCTTGTTTTTGCAAAGCAGTATCTTAAAATAATGCTTATAGGTATTGTTCCGTTTGCACTTACACAGGCTTATTCGGGAACGCTCCGTGAAACGGGCGAAACGATGATGCCGATGAAAGCGGGGATCGTTTCCGTATGTGTCAACTTTATCCTCAATTTGCTTCTTATATTCGGCTATCTTGGTTTTCCGAGGCTCGGTGTTGCGGGCGCGGCACTTGCAACGGTAATAGCACGCTTTACAGAGCTTGCATTTATTGCGTATGTGACACACAAGAACAGTGATAAATATAAATTCATTAATGGTGCTTACCGCAGTCTTAAAATACCGCGCAGACTTGCGTTTGAAATTACAAAAAAGTGTATTCCTCTTATGCTTAACGAAACTCTGTGGTCGGCAGGTATGGCGGTGCTTGTGCAGTGCTATTCGGTAAGAGGGTATTACGTTGTTTCGGCACTTAACATAAACTCAACTGTCAGCAACGTATTCAACGTATCGTTTATTGCAATGGGAAGCGCTATTGCGATAATTATAGGTCAGCTTCTCGGCAGAGGAGATACGGAAGAAGCGGTGGCATCGGTACGTAAACTTACTGTGTTTTCCGTACTTCTTTGTTCCGCTGTCGGTGTCGTTATGGCGCTGTTCTCACCTCTTTTTCCGCTTATATATAAAACGAGCGACGATGTACGTACTCTTGCCGCACAGTTTATTATGTGTTCTGCCATATGTATGCCGATACATGCACTTGCGAATGCGTGCTATTTTACGCTCCGTTCAGGCGGTAAAACAATGATAACGGTTATTTTTGACAGCTGTTTTGTCTGGATAATATCCGTTCCTCTTGCGTTTTTCCTTAGCCGATATACATCGATTCCCGTAGTTCCGTTGTATTTTATCTGCACGGCAATAGATATAATCAAGTGCGCTATAGGACTTGTGATGATAAAAAAAGGAATATGGATAAACAATATAGTTGACGGTCAAAAGGTTGAATGATAAATAAAAATGAGGTTGGGAGAACCAACCTCATATTTTTATTTATTTTCGTATATCATATTCAGAAGCAAAGCTGCATTCTGACGTGTAAGTGCGCGTTCTTCTTTTCCGAAATTGCCTGTCTGAATAACGGTATTGTCAAGAAAAGAAAGCGCTTGGCCGACATCGTCGGGAGATATGATAGAAGAAATTATTTTTGAAGCATCGTATTCGTTTATCGGTTCGTTTGCGTTGAAAATATTTTCACCGTTTTCGGAACAATCGATGCCGAGATTCATAGCTGTTATAACGTATCCCTTGGTGTAAGACGGTATATTTTCGTCGTCATCAAAGCCTGTGTTTGTCTGGGTGTAAATGTTGGGGCTGTAGCCTGCGCACTTCATCGCCATTACAAGAAAATCCCCTCTTTCAACAGCCTCTGTCGGTGAAAAATAAAGTCTGTCACCGATTTTTTCACCGATCAGTATATTGTTTTCCGCAAGCACAAGGGAAGCATACTGTGCAGGATTTTCAGCCATATCGGCATATACCGTTTTGGATTTGTTTTTCGATGTTTTGACGGTTACCGTTGAAATATCGCTTAAATTACCGTACTTGTCGGATACTCTGTAAGTGAAGCTGTCAGTACCTCTGAAATTTGAAGTGGGGGTGTATTTGAAAATTCCAAGCTCCTTGTTGGTCATTGTAATACGTCCGTTTTCAGGCTGTGAAACGATTATATATTCAAGCTCGTCACCGTCGATGTCACTACCCTTTAAACGTGAAAAAACAGGAATGTCTTCAGCTGTATTTACCTTGAAGGATTCACCGACAGGGGCTGAATTTTCCTTGTCAATTACATATAAAAGACATTTTATCTCGCCCTCGTTTACAGTAAAATCAAATGTGCAGGACACGTTTGACACAGCAGGCTCAAAAGTGAGAAATTCAATTCCGTCAGCACTTATCACCTGCTTTGCAAAAGCATCAAGATTTCCGAATTTCAAACAGCCGTACTTTGTGTCGGGAAGCGAAGAGATCGTTATACTTCTGAGCTCATCTTCACCGAGAATATCGGTAAAATCAGATTTTGTAAAGCAGATTTTTTCGCCGTATGAGCAGGTTTTAATAACCTTTACATCCTTTTGTATTATGCTCATACCGGGTGAAAGAATACCGCCGTTTACTGATATTACAAGCGATATAAGAATTACAGTCAACGAGAAAACAAAAAAGATTTTTTTAAGCATAGCACTACTCCATTCATTTTTATGGTACTATTTTATCCCTTCGTTTTCTCTCTATTCGGAAATGCTTGTTTGTTGACAATTATTTAATATTATTTCGTTTTTTAATATTGACACAGACATTTAATTTTGGTAAAATTAAGTGATTATATGAAAAGAGGTGTTTTTTACGTCAAATAATATAATGAAACTTTCATCCGTTGACTTCGGTGACGGTATGATATCGTGTGAAGTAGATTATTCTGTAGGTGAATATCCCGCAAGTATGCTTATCAGAAAAGATAAGGAAGACGGAGAAGCGCTTGCAAAAGCGACACTTCAGCTTTATCGGGGTAATGATACCGTAAGCTTTGAAATACAGCCGACAAGCGGTATTCACGATATATATGTCGAGGTCGATCAGAACGCTGAAATACACGACATTCGTTTTTTGAAGACCTCACCGTATGATAATAAGGACTATGTTCCCGCAAAAAAGATATCGCCAAACGGCTTTGGTTTTGACGGCTGGGAAGCTGTTGATATGCTCGGACGAAAGGTTTTGTCAAGTGAGGATGTCGGTGCTAAAAACGGAAAAAAGGTCGGACTTTTCTACTGGACATGGCACGAAAGGGCAACGGGCGCACCTGCTATAAACCTCGTTGAAACATTCAGAAAATATCCCGATGCGGAATATAACGAAAATCATCCCGTATGGCAGGGCAAAAACGGATGTTGCCATTGGAATGAGCCGTTGTTCGGCTTCTACCGCAACTCCGATACGTACGTTTTAAGGCGTCACGCAGTAATGCTTGCCGCCGCAGGTGTTGACTTTATCGTGTTTGACTGCACAAACGGCGCATTTCTTTGGAAGAGCGCATACATGCCTCTGTTTGAGGAATGGAAAAGATGCCTTGATGACGGAATAAATGTTCCTAAGATTGCATTTATGCTTAACTTCTATCCGGGTGAACCGTCAGAAAGGATGTTAAGACATCTGTATACTGATATGTACAAGCTCGGAAAATATAAGGACCTTTGGTTTATGCACGAGGGCAAGCCCCTTGTTATCGGCTTCAAGGAAGCACTTCCCGAGGTGGGTGTATCGGAAAAGGATACGGAGCTTCTGAACGAAATGCGAGAGTTCTTTACGTTCCGTCCTCCGCAGCCGCTTTATCAGACAAATGCCGATTCATATCACCATAAGGACCATTGGGGCTGGCTTGAAATATTCCCCCAGAAGAAGTACCGTGAGCGTCCCGACGGAAGCTGTGAAATGGTAACTGTCGGTGTTGCACAGAATGCAAACAAAAACAGAATATGCACGTTCTTCAACGATGAGGGTACGTTCGGAAGAAGCTATACGCATAAATACGGTCACTCAAAGGTGACAGCTGATTCGTATAAATACGGATATAATTTCCAAGAGCAGTGGGACAGAGCCATTGATCTTTCGCCCGATATGGTATTCGTAACGGGCTGGAATGAATGGACTGTTCAGAAATCGAAAGGCGCACCGTGGGTGCTTGACGAAAACTCAACGAAGATAGCGTTTGTTGACCAGTTCGATTATGAACACAGCCGTGATATTGAACCCGACTGTGACGGTTATCTTGACACGTATTATTTACAGCTTACTTCAAATATCCGCCGCTTCAAGGGTGCGTATCAGTCGGAAAAAGCCTCTGCTGAAAAGCACATTGATGTAAAAGGCGATTTTGCGCAGTGGCGTGATGTAACACCTTACTATAAGAACCCTAAGGGACTTGCGGCTGTGCGTGACTGCGAAGGCTTCAAAGGAAGCTTTTACAGAAACGAAAGCGGAAGAAATGAAATAATCGGTGCAAAGGTGGCACGCGACGAAAAGAATATTTATTTCTACGCTGAATGTACAAATGATATAACAAAGCCCGACGGTGACGGTTGGATGACGTTGTTCTTAAATGTAAACGGAAGCAAGGGTGCTTCGTGGAACGGATACGATTTTGCCATCAACAGACTTTCACCGAAATTAGGCAAGGCATCTGTTGAAAAATATTCACCCACAAATGATCCCGAATCGTTTACTTGGGAAAAGATAGGTGATTGCCGTATAACGGTAAGAAAAAATAAGCTTATGCTTGCAATGCCGAGAGAGCTTATAGGCTGTGAGGGCAGATTTGATATTCAGTTCAAGTGGAGCGACAATATGCAAAAGCACACCGTTATGGACTTTTACGTGAACGGTTCCTCAGCTCCGTTTGGCAGATTTAATTACAGATACAAAATTTAAGTTTATAAATTGAAAGGAAAATAAAAATGAAAAAAATTATTGCAATCATTATGGCTGCTGTCGTATTGACAGTTTCACTCGCTTCCTGCGGCGGTGTCAAGACACCCGATAAGCAGGAAACATTCGATGTTACCACAAAAGAAAAGGTAAACGTACAGCTTCTTCTTGATGACGGAAGAACAATGGAGTTTGAGCTTTATCCCAAGATCGCTCCCATCACCGTTCAGAACTTTGTAGACCTTGCAACATCAGGCTTCTATGACGGTCTTACGTTCCACAGAATTATTTCGGGCTTCGTTGTTCAGGGCGGTGACCCTAACGGTGACGGCACAGGCGGTTCTGCCACAAAGATCAAGGGTGAGTTCTCCGAAAACGGCGTAGAAAACACACTTTCACACACAAAGGGTGTAATCTCCATGGCTCGTCAGTCCAGCCTTACAGGTGAAACAGCAAATGAAGTCGATACACTTATGGACAGCGCAACGTCACAGTTCTTTATCGTGCTTGATAACAGCGCAAAAACATCTCTTGACGGTAAATACGCCTCCTTCGGTAAGATGACAAAGGGCTTTGATGTTCTCGAACAGCTCGGTTCTGTTGCAACAGACAGCAACGATAAGCCCATCGAAGAGATCGCTATCAACAGCATCAGAGTAGTTGACTAAAAGAAACAGAGGTAATAAAAATGATTAAAATTACAATGGCAGACGGCGGAGTAATGACTCTTGAGCTTTACCCCGAAATTGCTCCCAAAACAGTTGAAAATTTTGAAAAGCTTGTTAAAAAAGGCTTTTATAACGGACTTATTTTCCACCGTGTTATAGCAGGTTTTATGATTCAGGGCGGATGCCCCGAAGGAAGCGGCATGGGCGGACCCGGTTATTGCATAGAGGGTGAATTCTCGTCAAACGGCTTCAATAACACACTCAAGCATACAAGAGGTGTCATTTCAATGGCAAGAGCGCAGGATCCCGATTCTGCAGGCTCACAGTTCTTTATAATGCACGCAGATGCTCCCCACCTTGACGGTGACTATGCCGCATTCGGCAAGCTCGTTGACGGCTTTGACGTGCTTGACAAGATAGCATCCGTTTCAACAGACTGGTTCGATAAGCCCACAAAAGAGCAGAAGATAGACAAAATAGAAATTATATAAGGGGGATACTCCTATGAAATACGGTATTCAGCTTTACAGCATTCGTGATATGGCAAAAGAAGATCTTGCCAAAGCGATAAAGACTGTTGCAGATATTGGCTACAAAATGGTAGAGTTTGCAGGCTTCTTTGAAAAGACCTCTGATGAGGTGTGCAAAATGCTCAAGGATAATAACCTTGAAGTGTGGGGCACTCATTCGGGAATATATGAACTTGTGCATGACTTCGACGGTGTCGTTGCATATCACAAGGCTATAGGAAACAAAAATTATATAATTCCCATGCACGACCTTTCAACTATCGAAAAGATAGATGATTTTGTCCGCCTTGTTAATGAGTATCAGCCTAAACTTGAAAAAGAGGGAATCAAGCTCGGTTACCATAACCACAGCAGAGAGTTCATTATCAACGAGGATGGCTCCGATATATACAAAAATCTTGTTGAAAGAACGAATATCCATCTTGAAATAGATACGTATTGGGTGTTCAATGCAGGACTTGATCCGATTGAAACACTTGAAAAGTACAAGGACAGACTTCTTTGTATCCATATCAAGGACGGCTTGGAAAATTCAAAGGGAAAGCCGTTGGGCATGGGTATTGCTCCTGTTGACAAGGTGTATAAAAAAGCACTTGAGCTCGGTGTTCCGATGATCGTTGAAAGTGAAACACTTACACCGAGCGGCGAGGAAGAATGTCGTATCTGCTTTGAATATCTGAAGAATCTGGAGCAGTAATATGATAACGAAAAAACTGTTTTGTGTTTTTCTTGCGTTTTGTACTGTGTTTTCATTGTTTGCTTTTACATCGTGTAATAAAAGTGACACTGACAGCGTTGACAGTGTAACATTGTCACAGAATCTTACGCCGGAAACAGAGGAGCTTTACCCCGATTATCTTCCTGATGTTCTCGATTTCAACAATGAAGAAATCACGTTTCTTGTAATGGGCGAAGGATATAATTCAGCGGCTTGGCGCTCACAGGATATATATGCCGAAACTGATTCGGATGATCCCATTGTTTCTGCTGTATACAGAAGAAATATGTTTCTTGAAGAGGAATATAATGTAAAAATACGCGAGGTTACATCAGATTCTCCGGGAACAAAAGCGCAAAACAGCATCAAAAGCGGACTTGATGAATTTCAGGTGCTTATGTGCAATACCGCAGG
>JAZRTS010000094.1:0-25757 GCA_045652135.1 Eubacteriales bacterium
GACGTGCTTATCCCCGGTATTATGGAGCATATTGAACGTGCGGGCGTTCACAGCGGTGACTCTATCGCAATTTATCCCCCGCAGAACATTTCCGATAAGCTCATTCACAGAATTATCGAATGTTCAACGCTCCTTTCAAAATCACTCGGCACAAAGGGCCTTGTAAATATTCAGTATCTTACATATGAGG
This sequence comes from Eubacteriales bacterium, assembly GCA_045652135.1. GTDB lineage: Bacteria > Bacillota > Clostridia > Oscillospirales > CAG-272 > RGIG7213. The sequence goes on from JAZRTS010000094.1 coordinate 191, forward strand.
GTGAGCTTTACGTAATTGAAGTTAACCCCAGAGCTTCCCGTACGATTCCCTACATCAGTAAGGTAACGGGAATTCCGATGGTCGATATTGCTTCCCGTGTAATGCTCGGTGCAAAGCTCAAGGACCTCGGATATGAAAGCGGTCTTTACAAGATTCCTCCGTACGTTGCCGTTAAGGTTCCCGTATTCTCGTTTGAAAAGTTGTCAGACGTTAACTCGTCCCTCGGCCCGGAAATGAAATCAACGGGTGAAGTCCTCGGTGTCGGTAAGAATCTTACTGAAGCACTTTTCAAGGGTATGGTTTCCGCAGGCTTCAGAATGGACCTCGGCAAGGGTGACGGCGTGTATATCACGGTCGGCGACAACGATAAATTTGAAATAGTCAAGCTTGCAAAGAAATTTGCAGATCTCGGACTTAACATCTACGCAACAAAGGGTACGGCGAAGGCAATTTCAGCCCTCGGCGGTATTGAGGTAGGTGTAATTCAGGAAGATGAAAACCATTCGCTTCTTGAATGTGCGACAAGCCTTGTAGACGATGAAAAGATAAAACTCATCGTTTACACGGGTGCAAAGACGAAGCAGGCGCAGGAGGACTACATTTCACTTCACAGAACGGCGCTTCTTGCAGGTGTTGCTTGTATCACATCACTTGACACGGCAAATGCACTTGCTGACATCGTCGCATCCCGCTTCAATCTCCACAACACGGAGCTTGTTGACATCAATAATATGAGAACAGAGCGCAAGAAGCTCGCATTCACAAAAATGCAGGCTTGCGGTAATGACTATCTGTTCTTCGACAATACAAAGGGTGAAATAACCTGCCCCGAATCACTTACACTTTCTGTATGCGACAGAAACTACGGTGTCGGTGCTGACGGTATCGTGCTTATCGAAAGATCACGTATTGCAGATGCAAAAATACGCATCTTCAACAAGGACGGAAGCGAAGGTAAGATGGCAGGTAACAGCGTGCGTTGCGTTACGAAATACCTTTACGATAACGGAATCACCGATAAAGAGGAGCTGGATATTGAAACAGCAAGTGGTATCAAGCACCAGAAGCTTTACATTTACGGCGGTCTTGTACGTTCTGTAAGCGGTGATATGGGTGAGGTATCGCTGAAAGCGTGCGATGTTCCCACAACACTTGAGGGCGATGAAATAATCAATAAGTCCGTTAAGGTTGGCGGTGAGGAATATAACATCACGTGCGTTTCCGTAGGAAATCCGCACTGCGTAATATTCTGCGACAGCGTTGACAAGATGAACGTTGAGGCAGTCGGTTCGATGTTTGAAAACTGTGAATACTTCCCCGAACGTGTCAACACGGAATTTGTAAGAGTGGTCAATAAGAACACACTCAAAATGCGTGTCTGGGAAAGAGGAAACGGCGAAACACTTTCCTGCGGTACAGGTGCGTGCGCGGCGGCTGTTGCGGCTGTTGTAAACGGCTACTGCGAGGAAGGCGCTGACATCACAGTCAAGCTTCGCGGCGGCGACCTTATCGTAAACTACAAGGACGGTAAGGTAACGCTTACAGGCTCGGTTGAATCCGTATTCGACGGCACAATAATGATGTAATAAAAAATAAATCGACAGAGGAAAAACCTCTGTCGATTTTGTTTTATAGAAAAAAATCCACGGTTCAACCGTGGATTTTCATTTGTCATTTTTAATTGTTATGTATCTTTCTGAATATATATATTGTTGCCATTAATGTCAAAATACACAGAACGATACCAAAGACTCTCCCTATTATCATAGGACTTCCGATAGCACATGAAATTCCTACGTATAGAATGAATAAACCCAAAACAGCTACAATGGCATAGCGTATAAACTTGGGAATTTTAGGATTGTTTAAAAAGTCTGCTAAAAACGGTTCCATAAGACACCTCCGTCAATTTTGATAAACAAAATTCGCAATCAAATCCATTCAAGAAATCTTAAAGTCACACAATTGATTTTATTGCAAACTGATTATATCACAACATCACGAAATGTAAATACGTATGCTTGAATTTATGTTTATTGCTCATACATTAATCACCGCTTTATGTTATAGCAGAAAAAGCACAAAAAGCAACTACAAATAATATAAAAATAAGTACTGCGGAATAGAAATACAAAAATGCTTTAGATATTCTGCCGATAACTGTATTCTCAGCTATTTTGGTATTAACAAGAGAACATATAAATCCAACGGATGCACATCCGCCGCCTAAAAAAATAAATCCGATCCACAAGGCGATGGAGGTAACGACCGCACCGACAATGGATGCACCCGGCAGCTTATCGTTCGATGTATCGATTGTTGCGTTATCGAACTCATAAAACGATATACCCGTGTTGACGAGGATCACAGCTGTAAATATAAACGAAACGATAATCACGCACAAAAGTATTATCGACCCTGCTTTTTTATCCACAAAATAGCCTCCTTATCAAATTGACGTCTGTTCAATTCTTATTATATGCTATTGAAAACTCCTTATCTTCCATTTCTGCGCCTCGGAGAATAACAACTACCGCATCATCATCCCAAGAAATAGATTTAATATTCCATTCCCCTGCACTTGCACCGTCATCGTTAACGTACGTAGATAGGCGATTTATAGTTTTACCATCTTGATTTTTGAGTGTCAGTCTGACATCTGTCGAACCAAATGGCCAGTCAGGGCTACCCAACTGCTCAAATAGAAGCGAATACTCTCCGTTGGTACTGTTGTAGGTTGCGATTTCCTCCGGAAACATAAAATTCAATGCACCCGACCAAAGGGCACCGATAAAGAGGAATGCGCAAATCATTAAAACAACCGCAATCGATAATATTATCGATATAATTTTTACCGTTTTACGCATATTATTTCCCCTCGTCAATATCAGTTTTATGGCCGATTTGATTACTCTGCGCAGTCGCAGTCGTCATCGCCGTGGTCTTCGTCACCGTCGTCCATAAACTCACGTGCGGTTATGCGCTTTTCATCGCGCTGTTTTTCCACAAGGTCGGAAATGAGATTTTTGACTTCCTTCGGCTTTTTAACACTGAGAATATCAAATTCGGGCGTTGACTTGTCAGCCGTACAGCAATGAATGGTGCCGACACCGATCAAACGCTGTCCGAATGTTCTGCGAAGTGTCAGATCCATTATTCTGTAAAGACGTATTTCTTCCTCCTTTTTGGAGAAAAATCCCGTTTCGATAAGTAACTTTTCCTCTGTCAGCTTATAAACCGTAAGGCTCCACGGCAAACCCAGAAACGTGCGTTTTCTGTCTTTCCATACGTATTCTTCTTTGTTTTTCATATTATTTCCTCACTTTATTTCCGTTTCGGTGAACGAGACGGTTTTTGCATTATTTTTATCAAACATAAGATCGTATAATTTTCCGTCCTTTGAAAACGTCAAGGAGCTTCCGCTGATACGCACAGACTTTTCATTTTTAATGTTGAACATCATACCGTAAAAATCCTCATGCGATACAACGTCGTCAGCAGCCTTAGCAAGCTGTATGTTAAACGTAAGTATATCTCCATCAAGATATACCGCTTCACGGTTGACGTATTCACTATCTGAAAGCGTATAAAGCGATGTTATCTCCTCGTCATTAACTCCGATATAACCGACAATATCAGATTCAAACTTTCCTTCCTTATCGACTGTCTGGTAGAAAAGCCCTATATTTCCGTCTTTGCCGTATGCAACGGAATAAACAACAGCGACATTTATCGGAAGAAGCTTTTTCTTTTCCGCTTCGCCCGTTTTAAGGTTATAAATTGAAATATGTGTATCATATCCCGTAACAGTCGCCGCCACAAGTTTGTCACCGTAAGCATCCATACACGTTATGGAATGGTTGAACGTAAACTCATTTTCCGTCATGGGCACTGTTGCAAACTCTGTCGGTTCTTCGTCCCCGACTGTATACTTCATTATTCTCGTTTCCTCGAGGGCAAAGGAGGATGTTATATAATAAACATCACGTCCGACGACCTCAATAAATCTCGACTGCACATCGTACGTTTCAAATACAATGACCTTTGAAAAGGGTGTGTATATTTCGCCGCTTTCGGTGTCAATTACCTTTAAAATGCATCTTTCGTCACGGTTTTCGTATATCTGACGCTCATAAAATGCGATGATTCCGTCGTTTGCATACAGCTCATACGCATAGCTGTTTTCGGGGAGCGTATATAAAAGCTTGCTCGCGCCGTCATTGGTTTTTGCCGTGATATAATATTCATCCTCATCGGCATAAAGACAAGCGGTGTCGCCTTTTTCATTATAAAATGCAGTGTACGTTAAAAACTTTTCATCATCGTTTTTAAACAAAACCGTTCTATCTCCGAGCTTCGCGCCTGAGCAAGAACACAAAAGCACCGTCATAAGTATCAAACAAAAAAATCTTTTCATATATACCTCTTTAAGTTTATATGATTATTTTAACAGATATATATGTAATTGTCAACCTATCGGCAAAAAAATGATATTCTTTATACACCGCGCAAAGCGGTGTGCGCCCCCACCGCCGAGGGGGGTGGCGGAGGGGCGCTTATTTAATACTATTTTACGGTAAATAGCAAAACAGACTCAAAGCAAAGCCTTGAGTCCGTTTATGTATTTTATTACTTGTTCATTTCGTTAACAAGTCTTTCTGTATCAGATGCGATAACCTTTTCTTCGTTTGTGGGAATGAGGTAAACGAGAACCTTGGAATCATCTGTTGAAAGCTTGATAACATCAGACTGGTGGTGAGCCTTAGCATTTGCTTCTTCGTCCATCTTGATGCCGAAGTAGGAAAGCTCCTTACATACTCTTGAGCGGAGTCCGGGGTTGTTTTCACCGAGACCTGCTGTGAATACGAGAGCATCAAGTCCGTCCATAGCAGCCGCATAAGAACCGATGAACTTTCTTATCTGGTATGCAAGTATCTTTGTTGTAAGAATTGCACGTGCATTGCCTTCTTCCGCTGCCTTTTCGATGTCACGGCTGTCAGATGAGATGCCAGAAACGCCGAGGAATCCGCACTTCTTGTTCATATATTCGTTCATCTGTGCAGGTGTGAAGCCTTCTTTTTCCATAATGAAGGGAACGATAGCGGGGTCGATAGCACCGCAGCGTGTACCCATCATAAGACCGTCAAGGGGTGTGAAGCCCATACTTGTGTCAAGAACCTTACCGTCCTTAACAGCTGTGATGGAAGAACCGTTGCCGAGGTGGCATGTTACGATCTTTGTACCCTCTGTTTTGCCCATTATCTTGAGCATTTCGCCTGCAACGTATCTGTGAGATGTGCCGTGTGCGCCGTAACGGCGGATCTGATATTTTTCATACATATCGTATGAAAGCGGGAAGAAGTATGATTCTTCGGGCATTGACTGGTGGAATGCTGTGTCAAATACGAGAACTTGGGGTGTGCCGGGCATAACTGCTGTACAGCCTGCGATACCCATAAGGTGAGGAACTGTGTGAAGGGGTGCGAGGTCCTTACAAAGCTCAAGCTTTGCAATAACATCGTCATTTACCAAAACACTTTCGGAGAAGTATGCACCGCCGTGCACGATTCTGTGGCCGACAGCCTCGATTTCCTTCATATCCTTGATAACACCGATCTCGGGGTCTGTAAGTGTATCAACAAGTATCTGTGTTGCGACAGCGTGGTTGGGCATGGGAATGTCCTTAATGACCTTGGGCTCGTTACCGCGTCTGTGCTCAATTCTTCCTTCTGCACCGACACCCTTGGATGTTTCTGTTGCGATTCTTTCGCAAATACCCTTTGCGAGAACTTCGTCTGTGTTTGTATCAAAAAGCTGATACTTGAGGCTCGATGAGCCTGCATTTACAACAAGTACGTTCATTTTTCTCTCCTAATCTTGATTTTTCAAAAAATATATTATATAATATTATACACCCTATTTTATTTTTTTTCAATAGCAAAAACAAAAAAATGCGTATAATTTACGTCTTTTTCTTATAAAACGAGGTTTTGTATGGCATACAGTGCGGTTTTTATAATTTGTGAATTTGACCCGTTCCATTTCGGACACAAATTCCTGATAGACGAAGCAAAAAAAATATCGGGCACAGCCCCCGTAATTTGTATTATGAGCGGTAACTTCACCCAACGCGGCGAATGTGCTATAGCTGACAAATTCACCCGTGCCAAATCTGCTGTTTTGTGCGGTGCTGACCTTGTGTTGTCACTTCCCGTTTTCTACTCCTCCGCCTGTGCCGAGCTTTTTGCCGTCGGCGCTGTAAAAATCATATCCGAAGTATCGTGTGGGGAAGAATGTGCGCTTATTTTCGGCTCTGAATCGGGTGACGTCAACACACTTATAAAATGCGCTGACAACCTTGACACCGAAGAATTTAAAAATAAAATAGAAAAGGTAAAAGCAAACGAAAGATTCGCAAAAAGCCGTGAGGAAATATACAGCGAGCTTTTCGGTGATGCTTCGGTTTTATCCACACCAAATAACATTTTAGGCATCGAATATATAAAGGCGATAAAAAAATATGCTCCGAATATCGTGCCGCGCACCGTCAAGCGTGAGGGCGCTATGCATAACAGCGACAAAACAGAACGTGTTTACGCCTCTGCGACGTATTTAAGAAAAATTTCAGAAGCACCCGAATTTTTTGATTTTATTCCCGAAATAACGCACGGAATATATAAAAACGATCAGTTCCCCGCAAGAATACAAAACGCCGAGCAGCTGATACTTGCAAAGCTCAGACAAACCGAAAAGTTTGATTTTGCCGATGGGGAGGGCGGGCTGTTACAAAGAATAGTCAAAATATCGCAAAGTGCCAAAGATTACGATGAGCTTATTTCCTCCGCCTCAACAAAAAGATATACAAACGCACGTATACGCCGTGCTGTGCTTTCCGCATTTTTGGAAATAACCGAGGAACAAAGGCAAAAAGCCCCTACCTTTACACAGCTGTTGGCTGCAAATGACATCGGTATCAGATTCCTTTCAGATACAAAAAAACGGCACCGCAGCATCGAGATCATCACAAAGCCGTCAAAGCATACCGACCTTTCCGACTTCAAGCGTGAAATCGAATGTGACAATATGTTCGCCTTTATGATGCCGAAGGCGGCACCGTTCAATTATTCACTTAAAAATACACCGTTTATTCTGAAATAACGCTTTTTATGTAGTCAAATACTTCTTCTCTTTTAATGCCGAGAACGAAAGCAAACTCATCTCTTATCATCTTCTCAGCATAAACAAGAAGCTTTAAATCACTTGCATACATCTTTTTACGTCTTTCCTCACATTCGCGTTTATGTGCGGAAAGGCGTTTTATTACGGCAAGAGTTTTTGCACGGTCAAATTCCGCTATAATACCGCTTAAATATTCAGCCCTTGCTTTTATCTCCTGCAGCCATTCAATCTGTATTTTTTCCGCAGCGATAATAGCCGCTGTTATATCTTCACGGATGATAAGATCGTGCATACATTCCCCGATATTCGGAAGATCGACAGGAACAAATGTGTGTGAACCTTGTGAATATACAGGCTCAAGAACATAATACAGTTTTTTTTCTGTACCCGTAAAGCTCATTTCCTTGATGTCGCATATACGGCAGATACCGTTATTTTTGTATATCACGTTATCGCCTATTTTATACTCTGATGACGTAGCTGATTTTATCATTTCACACCCCTGCCTTTCGTTATATCAACTGAGTTTATTATATTATATTTTAACGTAAAAATCAAATGGTAAAATTATGCAAATTTATATGAGATTTGCAACACTCGACGGAACGAACGGCGCAAAATCCTTACCGTATTTTATAAGCTCACGCACCATTGTGGAGCTGATATGGGACAGCTCGCACCTTGACGGCAGAATTATCGTTTCTACCATAGGGGCAAGCTCGCGGTTTATTGCTGACAGCGAAAATTCATAATCGAAGTCCGTTCCCGAACGGGCTCCTTTTATTATGACGTCGCACCTGTGCTCAATTGCATAGTCCGCAAGCAATCCCGTTGAAATATCCGCGCGGACGTTTCTGTAATTATCAGCTACCGCGCACAAAAATTCATATCTCTCCTCCGGTGTAAACATCGTATTTTTTGATGAATTTATAAATGCACACACGATTACCTCGTCAAACAGCATTGAAGCGCGCTGTATAAGATCCTCGTGTCCTACCGTTATCGGGTCAAACGTTCCCGGTATGAGCGCAACAGACATAAAAACACCTCCTGAAGATTATGAAAGATTGGTCTGAAGATCGTATATCATATATTTTCCGTCATCGCCGCATCTCAAATACAGCGTAACGTTTATGCTTTCGCGGTAGTCTTTCTGACCGCGCTTGCACATTACCTGAATCATCTTGACTTTGCAGGAAAACGTATTATCATCATACGAATAATATTCCCCTGTCCACTCCTCTTCAAAGTGGTGGGAATCGTAATCCCAGACAAAGTTACCGGGATTCTTCCTTATTCTTTCGTACGTTTCCGTGCCGTACTCAAAATAATTTTTGATCATCGCCATCGTGACACCGGAATTCTGTATACGACCCGCATAATTTTCAACTGCCTGAAGTACAAAGTCTTCGTACTTGTCCTTCATTGAATCATCATACACGAAATCAGCAGTATAAATACCGTTTTCCTCATCGTACTGCGCTGTAACGGTGTTGTTTTTACTGTCGTATACAGCATATTCGGGCGGAAGTATCAAGCCTTTTACTTCGTATTCGTCGTATGAAAATTTGTAAGTACCCTCGGGGATAGTTTCACGCTTGTCCTCGGTTATACCCGTTTTCGTCTTATGCTCGTCGGTGAGCAAAACGCCGTTTACAGCTACCTTATGATTGAACGGAACACGGAATTTTATCGAATGATCCGATGAATAAAACAGCTTTATTTCATCAAGCTCATAAACGTCAAAGCCGTATTCACTCGGACTTGACGCTTTTTTAACCGTAAACGCTGCGAATTTTTTACCGTCAGCCTTGACATTGACCTTCGTTTTGTCACTTCCCGCAACGTAAACGTGGGTAATCTCCTTGTCTTTTGTAAGCTCCTCGAAATATTTTACAAGGTCCTCTTGCTTATTGAATTCTCCCGTCACACTGCACCCTGCTTTTTCTGTAAGCACTGTGAAATCGGGGTTTTCAAAATACTGCTTGAAAATATTTTCTACCGTGTATTTCGGACGTGTTGCTTCAAAATCGGTAAGATATTTTTCAAGATAGCCGTTAAACTTACCGATAGCGATAAGTGCGGCAAACACTATCACACCGAGTCCTATGTAAAATATAAGTGATACACGGTTGCCGAATACCTTTTTGACAGCACCGTTTTTCTTCTCTTTACTCACCGTCATCCACCGCCTTTACCATAAAAAATGTGGGCAAATATCTGGGGGATGTGAACGCCTTGTACTTATTTACAATACCGAGTTGTTGATATTGGTCAAGCTCACTTTCGTCAACATCGTATTTTTCAACATAATCTGCATAATACATCATAGCAGACGAGCCGCCGTCAAGCATACCCGCACAGACAGCGCCGTATTTGAGCATAAGATTTATAATATCGTCGCGCGTTGCGCCCAGAGAGTTTGCCGTTCTTCCGTCGGTAACTATCATAATTACCGTGCCGTCAGCCCTCTGTCCTATTGCTGTACGCTGTGCAACTCCCAAATCTCCGCTTCCCGTATATGCGACAGTAGAGCCGTTTACTGTTTCTATAAGTGCATTTCCGCGCTGAAAAGAAACACCGTCACGTATGCGTAGCGCTTTTACCTCCGCTTCCGTGATACCCTCTTTTACAACGAGCTTATCGTCAAAGTCAAAGCCTATAAACGTACGTTTAAGCCCGTCATTCCAAACAATTTTACCGCCTGAAACGGTCATTCCCATCGGTCTTGCACCTGAGCCGGTACCGCCCTTGTCCTCAAACTCACCTGCGTTTATCGCGGCAACAGCGCCCTGACGCTCAGCGGCAACGTAAATTCTTTCGCCTCTTGTTGCCGATTCGAAATTATTTGATGAAACACCCGTATAAATTCTTGTGGGATCCTTGACAAGCATTACGTATGCTTTAAATGTATTCTGAACAAGGATATCAAGAATTATCCCGTCCTCATTTTCCGCCCACTCGTCAACGGGAGTGTCAACAGTTCCGCTGCTTCCTCCGCCCTCGGAGTCATTCGGTTTAAGGTCATCAAAGTCGACCTCCTCGATAACTCGCTCACCGCTTCTGTCAAGTATTGCCTGTACTGTTTCATCGTCCAAAAACAGCCCCGGCACCCATTTCGTCGCGCTCGCCTGGAGGGCTGACAGCACAAGCATATCTCTCGCCGTTTCGCTCGGCCCGTCAGCAACGGTCTTGCAAACGCTTGCAACGGCAAACACGGCAAGTATCACAAGGACAAGAACAACGACGAGTATTTTAAAAAACACCTGCCATATAAATCCGAGTATCTCGCCCTTGGACATTTTTTTCTTCTTTTCTTCCATTTTTTCCATCTCTTTATTAATGATCCTGTTTTTTATGCTTTAAAAATTCCCAGACACGTCTTATGAAGGTAAAACTAAGCAGAAAATGCTTGAATCGAAGCATACGGCACGTGCGCGCGCTTCTTTTAACAAGCTTTTTTACTGCATTTTTGTATTCTTCACCGTCGGTATTTACCTTTACACCGTCATCGTAAAGCTCACTCATAACACCGACAATGAGCTCGTCTGTCACACCGTACTCCCACGTTTTCTGATTATCTCCGCAGAAAACGTAATCATTTTTTCTCACTTTTACCACACGGTGTAAAACGTACTCACCCGTTTTTCTGTGAAACAGCGCAACATCGTATTTTTTCAGCCGTTCTTTAACGGGAACGACAACAACCGTTGCGTGACCCTGACGTATAAACGGAAGCATACTGATACCCTGCGTGCCCGTTACGTATACGCCGTCACGTTTTATATAAGCTTCTATATTATTTCCCGTTATCATAAGTCCTCCGTGTCAATTATGCCGAGCTTTTCAAAAAGCATAATGCGTTCTTTCTCCTCGGCAGTAAGCTCATCTTCCGTTTTCACGTCGGACGCAAGCTCACCCTCTTTTAAAAGTGAAACTCCGTAAATGAGCCACGCAAACCACGCAGGTATGCGTAAAAGAGGATTTTTTGCAAACGGAAATTTTGCAATAAGTCTTTCCTTTTCGGGAAAAACAGACTGAAGCATGCGTTTTCTCTGATATTTTTTAAGATTTTTTTTATATTCCTTGCTTTCCTGTTCGCCCTTTGTCTTCAGATTTCCGTAAACGCGGAAAACCGCTTGTCCGTCATCACGCTTCTTACCGATCCATCCGCCCTGCTCGATATCAGATAAAAACTTATCCGTCACGTCGTTTTCAACGCTTTCAAACGGCAAAAGCTCATCTTCGGTAAAACCGAGGTATCTGACACCGCAGTTCATTACCGTATTATATATTCCCGTATAGGAAAATCTGTCAAGATACTCTTTATATTGAACAAAATTTATTTCGTTCTTATGGGCTTTACAGTATATCAGAATATCGTAAAGCTGTCGTATACTCGTTCCGCTTCTGATAAAATGCTGTATCATATGGAACGTCACGTATATAAGATTTTCAGTAATTCCAAGAGTTTTGAACGTAATTCCGTTTATCGCAAATTTGCTTACAGTCGAGGCAATTTCTTCGTCGTAATCGCTGTTGTCGAATATGACGTCATTTATTCTTTCAAAGAAAAGATCTGTGTGAAGCTCAACCGTACCTACGTTCGGGTGCGTACAGGTAGCGTGGTGCGAATATTTCGTCCTCGGCGTTACAGCGTAACCGAGTTTTTCAAACACCTTATACGCTTCTTTTTCCTTTTTCTTTGGTATCAGAATATCTGTGTCACAAGACGTTCTACATTCGGGAATAGCGTAAAGATGCGAAAGCGACATTCCTTTAAGAAGCTTGGCTTCTATCCCGCTTTCTTCAAGCACGCGTGTAAGCTCGTATATTCCCTGCGTTACTGATGCTGAGGACATTATCTGAAGCTTCACACGCTTCAGACACTTTCGGGCTTCCTCCGAAAGTCCGCTTTTTACAAAAATATCCTGAAAGGCAATATCTGTCATTTCAAAGCAGTTTTGTGACATTGACAAAGCCATAACGCGGCCTACCTGCTGAATGTCAAGCTTGCCGTCACCGTCGAGAAATTCCGATAAAAGCTCACTGTCAACGGGGATACCTTTTGCAGAAACGGAAAAAAGGCGTATCAAAAGCAAAAATTCTTTTGTCATACGCCTTTACCTCCGAATTCAATATTATTTTTTCTTACGTCCGTAATATTTTCTGCTGTAATATTTGCCGTAATATCCCGCGTGCATCTGTTCAATACCGTTGAAAATTACACCCATGATATTGGCATTAGCCTTTTCAAGCTGCTCTATACATTTTTTGAACAGTCTTTTTTCAACGACACCGGGTTTGATAAGAATTATTGTGCCGTCTGATTTTGCCGCAAACAGTGCGGCGTCGATAAACGTACCTACAGGAGGTGTATCGAAAATAACTATGTCAAACATGTCACGCAGCGCCTTTATCATCTCACCGAATGCCTCCGATGAAATAAGCTCAACGGGGTTCGGCACGCGCGCTTCGGCATCAAGGAAGAACATATTTTCATAAGGTGTTGCGGAAATAGATTCTTCAAGCGTCGTTCTGCCCTGCAAATAGCTTACGACACCGACGTTTCTCGGAATCTTCATTCTCTTACGAAGTGTGGTATGGCGGAGGTCACACTCAACGAGAAGTGTTTTTTTACCTGATTCAGCCATTGCCAGCGCCAAAAATGTCGATACGGTACTTTTACCCTCGTTAGGTACGGCGCTCGTCATAACTATCGTCTTTATCTCACGGCTGATAGAAGCAAACTGTATGTTTGTACGGAGCGTTTTGATTGAGTCAAGCACGTTTTCGTCAAGCGCTTTGTAGTCACTCATTATATTAAAATCCATAACATATACCTCCTTTACTTCTTCTTACTCTTGTTGTATCTGCCGATTTCGGCAAGAACTGTGAGATTATACGCTTTTTCAATGTCTTCGGGTGTTCTGATGGTCGTATTGGCATACTCAAGGAAAAGTACGGCTGCAACACCAACGAACGTTGAGAGAATACCGACGACAAGTATAGGTCTTTCTCTTTCCGGACCTATGGGAGATGACGGACGTTTTGCAACTTCAAGGAATGAAATGTTATCAAGTCCCATCATATCATTCAGATAATTGATTATGGTCGCGGCATACGTATTTGCAACGTTTGCGACCTTCGACGGATTCGTACCCGTAGTAGAAATAAGCATTGTATGCTTATCCGTGTCAATACTTATCGTGACACCCGTATCGCCAATGGAATCACCGAAAGCTTCCGTAACCAATCCGCGTACTTCGCTCGACTGTGCAAGAAGCTGATAGTTAGGCATAAGTCTTTCAACGATAGCAATTTCGCTTATGTTCGTTGAGGTCTTGTCAATAGTGTACAAAACTGCCGATGCCGCATATACGGGAACCTGCGTCGTATAGCTCCAGTATGAATAAAGAATGACGGCAATAACGGGAAATATAACGATTACTTTCATTCGTTTGCAAATAACAAACAGTATATCTCTTACTAACATTACCGTACCCTCCTTACATCAATCTGCGCTTGAGTATTTCAGCGCCCACAACAGCAAAAGCAGCTATAACGAGAACTATTACAGCGGCATGTATCCACTCGGATTTCTTGTACTGTCTTGCGGCAATTTCTTTTCCCTCTTCCATACTGTAAAGAGAGAAGTCTGATCTTACTTCAGAACCGTCCTCGTAAACTATACGGTTGGTACGGAGATTGAACTTCATCAGCTCATCATTTCCGTATTTCAGCACAGCTGACGTAAGTATCGTGTTAAGCTCCGCTTTTTCGGGTAAAGTACCTACTTCAACGGAACACAGATCGTAGTTATCGTAGATTATCTCACCGTACGATATGGGAAGCATTTTTCTGGACTTCTGGTCATTCGGAATTTCAATGCTTGCATATATACGAGTTCCGTCTTCCAGAGCAAATCCGTCAAAATCGTGTACTACCGCCTTTGCTATATCATCAAGCTCTGCAATATAGAACTTACTGAATGCCATAATGATCATAGCCTGAATGTCAGCGGCGTAATTATTTCTGTAGTCCGTAATGTATGAACCTGTTTCGTATGTTACGGCAACAACCTCACGGCCGTTGGAATTCATCGCGCCGACAATGGATATATAACCTGTATCACCGAAATCACCGCACGCATAAAATCTGACCATTTTGTTATACGATTTATGTTCGGGATTAAGTATGCTGTAATCACGTGAATAAGACGATTCCTTATCTACCGAATAATAAACATTCGACGCCATCATCGATTTTATCTCAGAAATCGAATAAGCTTCGTATGCAAGCAAAAGAAGGTCATCGGCAGTAGTTACCGCTTTTGCATCTCTCGCCCCGTGGGGAGTAGTGAATACGGTATTTATCATACCTATCTGTTCAGCAGTAGCATTCATAAGAGCCACAAAATCCTCAACAGAACCCGCAACTTCAATAGCAAGCGCTTTTGCGGCTTCTTCGTCGTTCTTTATGAGCATAGACGCCATATAATCTTCAAACTGTTCTTCCGAAAATCCCGCTTTGATAACTGAATTTTGTCTGTTCTGGTATTCTATCGTAAAAGCGGTCATAAGTCTTGAAATGCCGCCGTACGCAGGGAGCTTTTCAAAAGAATTATTCGTATAAAGGAGCGTGTCCGTCGTAACATCGGCAATAGCCGCCGACTTAAGTGTTTTAGACAATGCAGAAGGCAATTCCCTATTCGTCTGGTTTTTGTCGAAAGACACAGCCCCTGCGGGGAGTGCAAGCAACATCACAAACAAAAGAACCACCGCAATAATTTTTTTCATACTTCAGGTCCTTCCAAAATTTATTTTATCAAACGCTTAACACATTTGATTATTCTGTCCATATCATCATCCGTGTTTTTTATATCACTCGGCAGGCAAATGCCGTTTTTAAAAATTTCATCGCTTACACTCACACCGTCTTTTTCTGTGATATAATCACACTTTGAAAATACCGGCTGTAAATGCATCGGCTTCCACATAGGTCTCGCTTCGATATCTTCTGCTGCCAAACCGTTTACAAGCTTCATAAAATCGAATTTTCCAACTGCCGTAGTAAGCCAGCGCGACGGCGCGGCACAGTCCTCGCTCGGCTGGAATCTCATATCGGCAACTCCGGAAAGTTCCCTCTTGTATATTTCGAACAAACGTCTTTTCTTCTCGACAAATTCATCAAGCGTATTCATCTGACCGCGTCCGATACCGGCACATATATTTGACATACGGTAATTATAGCCTATATCGCTGTGCTGATACCATGCAGCATCGTCTCTCGATTGCGTTGCCCAGAAAAGCGCTTTTTGGGCACCGTTCTCATCATTTGTCAACAGCATTCCGCCGCCCGACGTCGTAATTATTTTGTTTCCGTTAAATGAAAGTATGCTGTATTTTCCGTCTGTTCCCACACTGTGTCCCTTGTATTTTGCGCCGAGAGCCTCAGCGGCATCCTCTATAAGCACAGCGCCGTGTTTATCGCACACAGCCTTGATCTCATCGATTTTAGCAGGAACACCGAACAGATGTACGACAATTACTATACGGCATTCGGGATATTTTTCAAACGCTTTTTCAAGAGCCGACGGCGACATATTCCACGTGTCTTCTTCACTATCGATAAACACGGGAATACCATTTTCATATGTAATCGGATTGGCTGTTGCTGAAAACGTAAGCGACTGACAGAACACTACGTCTCCCACTTTTATCCCTGCAAGCTTCAATGCCAAATGCATCGCCGCAGTTCCCGAAGACATAGCAACAGCATGGCCTATACTCGTATATTCTTTTATGCTTTTCTCGAACCCATTTACGTTAGGTCCCAAAGGAATCACCATGTTGTCACGAAATGCTTCATCGACATATAACTTTTCCGTTCCGTTCATAGTCGGTGAAGACAGGAAAATCCTTTTCTTGTCCATAACTCTCTCCACGATTACCACGTTGTCTTGCGTTAGTAAATCACACAAAACAAGGGATTATTTTTTATTATATAACTTTAGACGCAAAATTACAATACATTTTGATTATTTTGTTGATTTAAAAATTACTGTTATTGAGAATTTTCCAGTAATTCATCAAACATTTTCTCTATTTCCTTTACCGAATTTTTCGGATCAAAATATTCAGAACGTTTTTCCGCACCGGCTTTGCACTTTTTATAAAATGCATCATCCGTAAGCATTTTTTCAATAGCTGCCATAAGCGAGTCATCATCAACATCCGACAGTATACCGCATGTTTCATCTCCAAACAACTCACCTACAGACGGAAAAGATGACACAACGGGAACGCCGAGTGCAAGAGCTTCCTGGCATACAACCGGCAAGCCCTCGGTAAATGAAGAACATACAAAAAATTTAGACCTCGCTACATACTTGTATGGATTATCGTCATATCCGGTCATAATAACAATGTCTTGAACTTCATTGTCCGCAATAGCTTTCTCTATTTTTTCTCTTTCAGGGCCATCACCAACAAGAATTAACTTGAAATTCAATCCCCTTTTTTTCAAAGCCGCACAAATATTTACAAGCCTGACAAAGCCTTTTAACTCTACAAGTCTCCCCACTGCACAAAAAACATCAGGAACATCGGTTATATTGTATCTGCGATCAATCTCTGATTTTGATTTGGAAATAATTTCATCTCGATCTATAATGTTGTATTGCACAGAAACCGAAAATTCTTTAGCATATTCATACTTATTGAAACCTTCTTGTGACACCTTGGAAACAAATACTATACGGTCATATGCGCGAAAACCTTTCTTGGGTTCCGGAAGGCCTTTCCAGTACACCGTAGTATGCTCATCAGCTATAAAATTTTCATGTACCCACAAAATCTTTTTACTGTGCTTATTAGATGATTTTGCAAGCACTTTGCGAGATTCATACTGATTAAACGATATTTCCATATCATATCCGCCGCCTATGGCAAACCGATGATATAAACGCGGATACTTTGGGCGTTTTTTCTCTAAAAAATTAATTATAACACTTCTGACTTTTCTGATTATCCTATTTTGATAAGGTATAAATTTCTCAAAGGCGCTCTTCATGGGAATACGTCTTTTCGCTTCTTCATACATATCGCCATGCTCTGATAACAGCACAACAGAAACATCATATTTTTCTTTATCCAGGAAAGAAACCAAATTGATTAATGCTGACTCAACACCGCCAAACGGCATTGAATCATAAAGAAAGAGTATTTTTTTTCTCATAGCATTACCTTTTGAAATAGTTCAAAATAATATCTGTAATTTGAATACAAGCAATCCCGTCACCATATGGATTGGACACCTTGCTCATTCGTTCATATTCATCACTGTCACTTAAGAGCAACCGACAGTTTTCATAAATAATTTCTTCATCAGTTTCAACGAGCTTTAATGTTCCAGCCGAAACTTTCTTGGGAAGTTCAGTGGTATCACGCATAACCGGCAGGGGAAGACCCAAAGACGGCGCCTCCTCTTGTATTCCGCCCGAATTCTCCAAAACAAAAAGCTTATGGGCGTGTTTTGAAAACCAACATAACTTTCTTCATTTTATGTTTCTCGACACATTCACTTTTTACTGAACTTATCCTTTAATTTGTCAACCTTTTCGTCGCCTATTAATTTTCTCAGCACTCTGTTTGGAAAATACCTTATCTTATCCCGTCTTTCAGCCTTTTCTCGCAAGCTTCTTGTTTGCTCTCCCCATTCAGTCGATTCCTTGGGAAGCCAAGAGCCCGCAAACCAATGTATAGTATAGGTATTTTCTGTACTGTTAAAATATAAAGGGCAAAAATATTCTTTCGGATACAATGCCATATCACCAACAATTTGATATGTACCATCTCGTCTTAAACCGTATTTACCGACAATATCAGTCATAACTATAACATTCGTCGTCAGATTATATGTTCCATCCTGATTAATAAAAACCGCATCCTTATAATAATCAAGAAATTCTTTAAAAAGAGAAAAATCTTTTTCACATGCCATAATACCGGTCTGTATGTGTACTTCATCCTCGAATCCCGAAAATGCCTTGTGTTCAAGAAAACAGTCAAGCGATCTGATAACCTCTACATCCGTATCCATATATATGCCGCCATATGTTACCATAGCGCAAAGTCTTACATAGTCGGTTACAAAAGCCCATTTTTTTGCATTATACGCCTGTTGAACGTAAAGAGGTGCATTTGAAATATCGAAATTGCTTTCATCCCATCGTATTATCTCATAATCAGGACAGTATTTTTTCCAACTTTTTATACATTTTTTTGCAAGTTTGGGAAGCGGATTTCCCCCGAACCAACAGTAATGTATTTTTTTAGGTATCATTTGAAAAAATCTCCTTTTTTTCGGACCAGATAATTTAATATTCTCAAAGAAAAATTAAAACCAAATATTTTACTACTGTATAACAACTGAAAAATTTTAGCTTTATTATTTTTTCCAGGCGGTTTTAACAACCTTCCATTTCCATTAATCCCCTCAGTGACCACTCTCTGTTCGTAAAAAATTTCGTCTTTTATTTCATTGAAGAAATCTTTTCCTTTTTCTGTATTAATCAAAATCAAAGATGGGCGTTTGCTCATTCTCTCTATTTGGTTCAGCTTACCTAATCCCCAAAAATCTCCTATCGTAATGTCTGATACTCTTTCAGGGCAAGCATATTGACATTCAAAGCAAGAATTGCAACTGATAACATTTTTATAAAATGCTGTAAAATACAAATCGTCATATCTATCTCTTTGGTAAATTATATCGTTGTCCATCCAAACGGTCATCTTTTGGTCGAATTCGCCTCTGAATCGAATTTTAGAAACAGGAAAATCAATTCCCATTTCAACAAAATGTTCGCGTAAATATTCATTCGGCGGAGTTCCATGGCACACCAAATCAACCGTAAACAGATTTTCGGATTTATTTTTTACTGTATTTTTAAGTCCTGCACATTGACACGGTGTTCCGATAAATACAACTTTATATCCTTCGGAAAGGAGGCTTTTTATTTCGCTGTAGCATTCATACGACTTGCTTTGAGAATATTTGGAACTTTTTGATTTTTCAACATCTCTCTCGTCATTAAGACAAAAATGATGCAGTTCTCCCTCCGAAGTATAGTCACAGCCATACACTTTTTGGGAATGTTTTAACTGGTGTCTGGCAATAACCGCCCCAATACCGCCCGAAGCAGATGTTATATAGTCATCTTCATTTTTGCTCCACGCGACATAACATTCCTTCGGATATTTTTTCGACGGATTATTTACTTGTGGGCATATTTGATCACAAATACCGCAATTTATACACTTTTTCTTATCAATTTTCGGAACAAACTGCGCAAGCCTGTTTTTTTTCATGGTTATAGATTTTTGCGGACATGCAACCATACAAGCGCCGCATGATGTGCATAAAATACCTCTTATTTTTCTTTTATGCATTGTTTCACTACCACCGTAAATTAGTGCACAAAAACTCTTGTGATTGCTTTCTGAATTCGCTTAAGATCTTACTGACACCACTATAGTCAATATCTTTTATATCACTTTTTTCGAATTCTTTTTCTGAAATGCACAAATCCATCAAACCAACCTTTTCAAACAAAGAATTTACACGGATATTTTGACAAAAATCATCATCATCCTTAAATCTTTTTAAATATAAATACTTTTTTTCGAATATCATAGAGAAAATCGATGCATGATACGAATCCGTTACAACGAAAGATGAATCTCTGATCAAAGCAACAAACCTTTCAGGAGATACACCGTAATTACACGCCCATTTATGCAGCGCAAACGGCTCTCTTATAGGAATCAAAACCGGCTTGAGTTTTAATTTTTTCGCCAATTTTTTAACATATGAAAAATACCACTCATTTTGACCTAAAAAATAACAAAGAAGATACTTTTTTTCAAAAACAACTTCGCTCACTGAAAACTCTTCCCAAAAATCTCTGTCATGTAACAAGGTGGGATCACATACCCACTGCACATCTCTACCGCACAATTCAGACAATTGAACAGCGCTTATTTTCTCTCGAACGGATATAGCTGAATAATCTTTTAAATATTCTTTTATAATTTCTTTTTTTTCGTTTGATATTTTTTCAGTACCAATACTGGGAGAATATGCAATCTTCTTTTTTGTAACAAAATCCAAATAAAAATATCCTTTAAAATTCACATCGAAAACCGACCATATTTGGTCGCTGCCACAAATAAAAACATCATAATCATCATTATGTTTATGCATATTTTCAGAAGAATAGCTTTCTGAAATACTGAGTCGTCTATATTTAAATTCTTCTATCAAATCCATGCACTTGCGGTAAGATGCGCAAATCTCATATTGCTCAAGAGATTTAATATATGCCCTATGGATCTTCAAATCACGAAAAAACGACATCGGATTTGAAATATATCTCTTTATTCTTTGTGCCGTTTTTACCTGCGATGAGTTGCTTTTTTCACAAGTATTCTCTGTCGTTTCTTCATTACAATCTTGATTTGACAAAAGATATGGGCAGATAATGTACTTATCTGAAATTATCGTGTTTTCATACCCATTTCCAAGCAAATACTGTTGTAGAGCGTAAGCCTGAAGATCCGTACCGTAATTTTGATGAGTTATCCACGTAACAGTAGCAGTTTTCATACTAACTATTCACATTCCTATGATTTACAACTTTCAGATGAGGCAACGCTATATGTCCCCACGAACGAACATTCCAATTCATATTGAAATTATTATTCGGATTATCTTTCAATGAAAACGAAAAGAAATCGTTAAGAATACAATGATATTCATGTGCTCCAAATTTATTTATTTGAAACAACGAAAATCTAGCTGAATACTGCCCCATTGACAAACATCCTGTATCAAAATTAATCTCAAACAAGCCGCTTTTTCCTTCGGATAAAGAAAATAATTCTTCCGAAATAGCCATGCCAACCGGTTCAAAATGTTCATCCGTAATAACTATTCTCATTCGCAGATCAGATAAATTCTTTATTGCGGTATAATTCACACAGAATTTCAAAACATCACCGCTTTTTATGAAATTAATATCATTTTCCAATTTTGCAGAGTCAACAACAACCCCCAGATCATACCATGGCTGAATATGATCGTCTTTCGTAAACGATCTTTGTTGCTCTTTATCAGTTTTTTTACCCATATATATACTGATAGCCTCGTCAACATCGCCGTTAAAAACAACCTGTCCATGTTCCATAACGATACATCTGTCGCAAAGTCTGCGAATAGTATTCATATTGTGGCTTACATAGAGTACAGTTCTTCCGTCTTTGTGAGCCGCCTCGCTCATTTTGTCAAGGCACTTTTGCTGGAATTTGACGTCACCGACAGCCAAGACTTCGTCCATTATCATGATTTCCGAATCAAGATGCGCAGCAACGGAAAACGCAAGCTTGACATACATACCCGATGAATATCTCTTGACAGGTGTATCAATAAACTGCTTTACTTCGGAAAACTCAACTATTTCATCAAATTTTTTGTCGATTTCTGCCTTTGTCATACCGAGAATTGCGCCGTTAAGATATACGTTTTCACGCCCCGTAAGTTCGGGATGGAAGCCTGTTCCGACCTCAAGCATACTGGCAACTCTGCCGTTCATACATATCTGACCTGTAGTAGGAGCCGTAACTCTCGTCAAAAGCTTCAGAAGCGTCGATTTACCTGCACCGTTATGACCGATAATACCTACAGCTTCACCTTTTTTTATCTCAAGGTTTATATCCTGAAGCGCAAGGAATCTTTCATTTTTTTTGTATACCTTAGCACCTATTTTGCTGTTGGGATCTTCCTTTCCCCTGAGTCTTGCCATAAATGACTGAAGGTCACCCTTGAGCGTGCCGCCGCCTATTGCTCCCAAGCGGTACTGCTTGGAAACATTTTCTATTTTTATAATCGTTTCACTCATATCATCACACCGTATCCATAAATGTTTTTTCAACTCTTGAGAAAAGAAGCACACCAAAGAAGAGCACTACGAGCGTTACCGCCCAACTCAATAAATAATATCCCAGCTCAAATTCCCCTATACCGAGGTACGCATATCGCATAGTGTTGATGATAGGTGCCATAGGGTTACACATATAAAGCGCGTGCCATTTATCGCTTATTATCTGATAATCGTACGTTACCGGTGAAAGATACATCCAAAGCTGCACGCCAAATCCGATAAGCATTGTAAGGTCACGGTATTTTGTCGTAAGAGATGAGCAAATGATGCCGATACCGAGTCCCATAAGCGCCATATGCACAAGAAGCAAGGGAGTCATAAGTATAAATAAATTCGGCTTTAACGAGTCCGTTGTTATGAAAAAATACACCCAAAATCCCAGGAAAAATACATACTGTATAGCAAATGATATTAAATTTGATATAACCGTGGTTATCGGCATTACAAGCCTTGGAAAATAAACCTTACCGAATATTCCGGCGTTTCCCGTGAACGTTCCAGACGTCGCATTAAGACAGTTTGCAAAATATCCCCACGTTACATTACCTGCCATAAAAAACAGGAAAGACGGTACACCACCGGGCGCAAGTCCCGCAAGATTTCCGAATATTATCGTATAGATAACCGTGGTACAAAGCGGATTGATTATAGCCCATGCAGGACCGAGTACCGTCTGCTTATACGATGAAACAAACGATCTCCTGACAAAAAGCTTTATAAGATCTCTGTATTTCCAGATATTCTTAACATCAATATCAAACCATCCCGTTTTCGGTTTAATAACGAGATCCCACTGTCGTTGTTCGTTCATATTAATTTCCTTTCAAAAACATATCATATTTTTAACAGCTTTGAAACTGTTTTATATAGATTCAACCTTATAAGTATGTATCTTAATTTTTGTCCCGTACTTAAGCTTGTGAATGAAACATCAGACTTTAATTTTTCCTCAACAGTCTTACGTTCATTTGAAAATTCTTCTTTATCCGTTTGAGTGTAAAGATTCAGCAAATGACAGAAATAATCACGCTTTGAAAGCTTTACAAGCTCACTGTATCCCCAGGACTCGAAAAGCTTTATCCTGTCTTCCATTATCGACAGTATACCCATTTTTTTCGGTGAAAATCTGCTTCGCATTATACTGTCGCCGGGACGCTGCATATAGAGATAACCCGTTTTCTGACAGAGCGTTATTTTTTTGCATCTTTTAAAAAGTCTCGGTGTAAGATATTCATCTTCGTTAAGCATTCCTATCGGGAAACGCATTCCGTCAAAAAGAGACATTTTAAACAGCTTGCCGCATATCGTGATAATTGACGGAGGATCTGTATATATTCTGCCAAGCGCTTCACGGCTTTCAATAACGGTATATCCGCCGTCCAAGCCTTCGTCAGCTTCGTCGTTCGTCATTATCATTCCCGTCTGTACGATATCGCTTTTTTCTTTTACGGCAATATCCAGCATATCGGATATCATATCTTTTTTTATAAGATCGTCACTGTCTATAAACGTCACGTACTCTCCGCGCGCTATATCCAGTGCAGCGTTTCTTGCATCCGAAAGTCCGCCGTTTTTCTTATGTATGACTTCTATTCTTTCATCAAGGCGCGCAAATTCATCACACATTTCAGGACACCTGTCAGGTGAACCGTCATCAACAAGTAATATCTGCAAATCCTTATATTCGGAATCACAAACGGATGCAACACACGTTTTTAAATATTCTTCCGTTTTATAAACCGGTATTATTACGCTTATCAATGGTTTGTCCGTACTCATTTTAAAATACTCCTTACCTTTGCCAAAAGAGAAAGCAGGTAAACCTTCTTCTTTCTCATAAGCGTAAATTTAAATCCTTCTCCGTGAGATTTAAGCGCAGTTTGCACTGCTTCATCGTTACATATCTGCTTTAAGGCAGATATTTTCTCGGAAAACGTTTTTTCACAATCCTTGTGAAATTCATTATATACCGCGCTCATAGCGCCGTTTACGGTATGTTCACCGTACATTTTTATGAATTCCGCACCGAATCCGCAGAATATAAGTGCATCTCTCGTCTTTTGGGAAGCGCGGATAACCGTACTGAAATAATCCTTGTGATATTTATTGACTGCACTGCCGACAACAACGTGCCTTTTGTATAGTCCTTTTTTTTCGTAATATATGCTGTTTGAATTTCCCATCGCAAGAATATTGAATATTCTGTCCTCGGAAAGCTTTATTCCTATCGGAAATCTGACATTTTCATCATCGAAGAGCGTTTTTTTATAAATACATCTCCAAGCCGCTCCGGCCATGTACAAAAGCTGCTCGGGTTTAATGTCATTTTTTCTTATCAGCTTATCCGAATGTGCCAGAGGCAACGTATCATCTTCCGTTCTTCCATCGGAATAAACGGTAACTGCATCGCAGATAACGATATCGGCGCCGCTTTCAAAAGCAGCAGAGAGAAGCGTTTCGTACATTTCGGGGCATATTTCGTCATCACTGTCAACAAATCCGATATATTCGCCTCGCGCAAGCTGTATTCCGTTATTTCTTGCAGCGCTTACACCCGCATTTTCCTGTCTTATGTACCTTACGCGCTCATCCATTTTCGCATATTTCTTGCATATATCAGCACTTTTGTCCTTTGAACCGTCGTCTACAAGAATAAGCTCAAAATCGGATGCCGTCTGGCAAAGCACAGAATCGATGCAACGTGAAAGATATTTTTCAGAATCGTATATAGGAACGACTATACTGTACACCGTCTTTCGCCTCCTTTTTCTTTTGCTGTTTTTCAAGGAAGCACGCACGGCCGACACCTACCGCAAGCGTAATATAAGCAGGGATACATAACGTTTGAGGCGAAGCTGTAATATGCTCAAATGCATTTGAAATATATACAACGATAAATGCTATAAAGCTTCCTCTTACGATATGGTCGTCAAAAAACTTGTGTAAAAATTCAAATATACACGCAAAATAGAGCGAAAACAGAAAGAATCCGCTGTATCCCACCTGCAAGAATATCAATACAAACGAGCTGTGTGTATTGGCATAATAATACGGCGAACCGTTTCCGAAAACAGGGCCTCTGATCGTATCAAACACATTATCCCATATTTCTTCTCTGCCTGAAAAGAACAGCTTTTGGGTATTTTCAAGAAACCATTCATCAAGCTGAGGCGCGAATGCAGATTCGTAAAGCCACACATAAAACAGTACAACAAACATAGGAAAGATAAGTGCCACGAAATATACGAGCCTGAAGAATAACTTTTTCTTCATAAGAGCTTTCGGTATAAGATACATAAAAATGGTGAACATCAAAAGAGAAGCAGGCGCTGAGCGGCAGTTGGTAACAACCATCTGCGCCGCCGCGGCAACCAACACAACTATTTC
>JAZRTS010000095.1:0-3256 GCA_045652135.1 Eubacteriales bacterium
AAGCTCATCATAAGTTTCTTTGTCAATGGGCGTACGTTTTCCGTCAGAGACTGTGAACATTTCAACCGTCTCTTTTTTATTCTTATCGTAAACTCCGCCGTATACCGAATCGTATGTCATTTTTTCTCCGTCTACACGGCAAGTTGTAAAAATCGCCTCTTGCGTATCGCCGTTCTCGGTTATCCGTGATATCATAAAACGGTTTTCTGTAGCAAGCATAATACTGTCAGATAAATTGTGTTCGGCTTCAAGTAATATCGGCTCACCGTCTGCAAGGGTAAAAATTGCAAGAACAACGGTGGCATAGTTTAACAAGATAAGCTCGGGTGTTCCGTTGCCGTCGAAGTCCTTATAGCTGTAGCCGTATCTTTCAGCATCCTCGGCTTTTTCTAAGCGGCTGACGATCGTGTAAAGAGTCTTGTCTATATCCGTACTGTCTGCATCGGGTGCTGTCAACTCCTCACCGTTATGTACAGAAGTAAGAAGCGCGGTGTATTCGGATATGACATTGTCATATAATGCCTTTTGCTCCTCATAAGTCTTCGGGGTGTTATCAGTCGGCGCAGACGTGTCAGCCGTGTTTGAAGTTACGGCTGTGTCTTGCGGTGAAGAATCGCACGAAACTGCTGTCAAGAGCAAAACGATGCACATTAAAAAAGATAAAAATTTAGTCATACAAGATTCCTCCGTTATTTTGTCATTTGTATTACAGCATGATTACATATACGTCTTTATATCAAACAAATTCCAAGGGGAAATATCGTGCGGTACACTTACTGCGTTTATTTTCTTTCCCGTAAAGGGATGAACAAACGAAAGGCTGTGTGACCAAAGGGCGACAAAAGGGCATTTTTCACTGCTTCCGTATTTACCGTCACCGCACAAAGGACACCCACGAAAGGCGAACTGCACACGTATTTGATGTGTTCTGCCCGTTAAAAGCGTGACGGATATAAGTGTATGGCCGTCATCGCTCACCGCAAGCTTTTTCCATATAAGGCGCGCTTCCTTGACGCCCTTACGGAGTGAATCAGTAACAAATGATTTGTTCTTTTGCTTATCGTGGAATAAAAGGTCACAAAGCTCGCCCTCGTCAAAGTCGGGCTCACGTGATAAAACGGCAAGGTACGTTTTTGCCATACCGTCATCACCGTTTACGTCGTGGTTCTGCACAAGCGCTGACAGTTTTCCGGCACTTTGTGCGTTTTTTGCATAAACCATAACACCGCCCGTCGGTATATCGAGCCTGTGAACGAGCTTTACATCACGGTATTTTTCCGAAAGAAGCGTCAAAACATCACAAAGTCCCGACAAGTCGGGCTGTGACGGAGTACCTGCAGGCTTTTCGCACAAAAGCAGATGCTTATCTTCATAAAAAATCTTTATATCAGCCATATCACATCAACCTAAAAAAACATCAAACACAAGCATTACGCAAAAGCCGAGCAAAAGCGTATACGTTGCGCCTGTTTCGTTTCCGTGTGCGTGCGTTTCGGGTATCATTTCGTCACTTATAACATACAGCATCGTACCGCCTGCAAACGCCAGCGCAAAAGGCAAGACAGAAGCTGAAATGCTTACCGCAAAATAGCCTAAAAATGTTCCTATGACCTCAACAGCACCCGTCAGAAGTGCAATGCCGAGCGTTCTTTTTGTGTTTATTCCCGATGCTAACATCGGTGCAATTATGACCATACCCTCGGGGATATTCTGAAGTGCGATACCGCCTGCGACAGTCAGCGCCTGCGCAATATCGCCCGTACCGAAGCCGACACCTGCGGCAATACCCTCGGGCAGATTGTGTATTGCAATAGCAATTACAAAAAGCAATACCTTACTCAGCTGTTCCGTTTTCTCAGGGTGCGCTTCTATATCAACACCCGTCATTTTGTGCAAATGCGGAACGATTTTATCAATGAGATTAAGGCATACCGCGCCACAGAAAATACCGAAGACAGTTATGACAAGCGAGAACCTTCCCCCGTGCTCAAGCGACGGAATGATAAGTCCGAGCACCGCCGCTGCCAGCATCACTCCTGCAGCAAACGACAAAACTATATCGTTGAATTTATGCGATGTTTTTTTGAAAACAAGCCCTATAAGTGCGCCGACGGCGGTTGAACCGCCGACGCCGAGAGCTGTTAAAAGTACATATTCCATAAACGCCCCATTTTATGTGTTACGGCGCTTTATGCTCTTTAAGCACCGTTGTTGTATCATAGAATGTCCAGTTGTCTTTATCCCACAAATTGTCCTTTACGCTTGCCCAGCGCGCGGGTAAAAACGTGTTGCCGTTGTTTTTGCTTGTTGAGAATGTGTCGGATATGATGATAAACTGCTCGTGTGCTGTTTTTTCATCACTCGTTATTTTGTTACCCGTGAAAGGATTTACAGGGTTTTCTATCGTGTCCTTCGTTGCAATTACAGGCACGTCGGCATTCGTCATAAATTCATCCGACACGGTAAACTCACGGCTGTTAAAGTCCTTTACCATAAACAAGGGATAGTAAAATTCAGCATCTATCTCACCGTTTTGAAGCTGTTCTATCTGTCCGAGGTTTCGTCCGTGGTCTGCAACGATGATGATTTTCGTATTGTCATATACACCCTGCGCTCTCAAATGGTCAAGCCACGTGCCGAGACGGAGCATTGTTGCCATATTGATGTGGTAATGGCTCATTTCAAAGGTGCTGTCAACCGTCATTTCAACACCGTCAACGGTGAATCTGTCCTTATGGGCTTCATCGTATTCGGTATTATCTACATTCATCGAGGGAACGTAATCGGGTGTCTGAAGAAGTGCGGGTTCGTGTGTGGAATCGTTTGTCATAAACAAGAACGTATTTTTCTCCTCATCTGTGACATTCGTCATTCCTATCATATTTTCAAGCACCTCATACGATTGCATAAACGGTGCGTAAAATCCCTCTGCCGTTGACATATCGTGTATCGTCTGGCTTGTTGTGTTACCTTGTTCAAAATCAGCCTCAACCTGATTGTACATACCGTCACCGTATACCGACGGCTGGAAGAACAGTGGCATACATTTCATAAAGCTCAGACAGAAGAAGTTTCTGTGATTGTTTACTACGACCTTTTCCTTTTGCGAAAGCTCACCGAATCTGCCCTTTGTGATATAAGCATCGATGTCGGTGTACTCCTCAAACACGGTAAGGTCGGGAATCCACTTATAGTTTGCATAAACGGGGTCAAATACGGTTACATCATATCCGTGCTTATCAAAGAGCACGGGCAT
>JAZRTS010000096.1:0-1577 GCA_045652135.1 Eubacteriales bacterium
GTATATCCGCTCATTGTTCTGTCTTCATTTGCTGAGTCTAACGCAAGGTCGTTGTAATAATCGTTAAGTGACTTTGTTGAATACTCATACAATACCTGAAGAGCAGTAAGCTCACCTTTGGCATTTTTCGCAAAACGGATAACGTCACCGCGTTCGATGTTCTTACCTGCGATATCCGAGCGCTTGACAAGCGTTGTAGCTGTGACTAACGAATCGGGAGTTGTTATCGCCACAGTTGATGTTTCTTCAGGTTTAGCACTGTCTCTTGTATATGTATAATATTTTTTCACAAGATGATCGCTATACTCCGTGGGAACTATAACACTGTTTCTCTTAGTTCCGTCGTAATAATACAGCTTGCCAATCTCTAAGCCGTCTTCATCAAATGCAGTTACGATTCTGTCCACGATTACAGGCGATGCACCGGATGAAATAGAGCCGCCTGATCTTGCACCGGTCAGCTTTGCTATTTTTACCTCGGGGTTACGCTTTCCTATGGTATAAACCTGCTTAAAGGGATGAGTCGTATTCCCCGCAAGAGTGGTTATGCTCTCAAAATCCTCGAGTGCAGGATTATCAGGCTCGTACTGCATTACACCGAGTGCATCGGTAAGGTAAAGATAGAATTTTTCAGCGATTCCTTCTCCGTGATAGCGGGCATCGGAATCAAACGTCCATTCATAGAGAGTGTTTTCCTGTTCTTCGTTAGCACCCTTGTATCTTGTATCGATTTCTTTGATTTTTCCCGAATCATCCACGTCAAAGATGATACCCTGGGTGATAATATCTCCGGTGTCGTTACCGGCTGTATCCAATCTGAAATGCTTCTTGATTTTTTCGACATCATCCATCTTGTCGCCGTCGATTTTAACCTTGTCTGCAAGGTCGTATACCTGATATTCTTCAATGCCCTTAACCACGATTGCCGCCTGAAGCTGCTTTCTGATGGGGCTTCTGCCGGAATCTGCAACGGTAAGCAGATAGCCTAATATTTTCTCTGTCTGAACAGTATCCATAGCCGCAATTCTTCCAAAGGCATCTATATAGAAGGTTGCATTTGAGCCAAGCTTTATAAATTTTGTCCATGCCTCTTTGCGGTTCACCGTTTCATATACTTTGCCGTCAACGGTGATATTTTCCTCGGTTGTGCCTGCATTTTCAAGCATATCTATTTTTCCGGTAACCTTTTTCTCCGACACAATACCGCTTACAAGCTTTTTATCAAGGCTTTCGGCAAAGGAAATTACATCGCCGTTTTTGATGTTTTCAAGCAATACTTCATTGTTTTTTGTGTCTGCGAAAGAATATTCCACATTTGAAAGGCGAAGCGTTCCGTCGTATTTGTCGTAGGTGTCATAAATTACTTCGTCCGACGCATTTACGCTGAATACCACCAGAGTTTTATATGCTGTAATAACAGTAAGGCTGTCGCCAACAAGCATGATGCTTCCTGCGTCACCGTCAAGAAGCGAAGCCGTAACCTTTGAGTCATTATCCACAACCTTTCCGTTGTAGATTACATATTTTTCGTTACTTCTGTCAGCAGTGAAGCTTTCCTTACCTATGCTGCCGTTTTC
>JAZRTS010000097.1:0-22547 GCA_045652135.1 Eubacteriales bacterium
AGGAGCCTGCGTTACGGCATTATTTTGCCGAATTTTACCATTGCGCACTCTCCCTCAGTCATCTTCGATGACAGCTCCCTCTCGGAGGGAGCCTTGTGTTTGTGCAAAATGACGAATCTGGATTTTTAAATAGGGTTTGTCATCAATCTGACGGCAGCGAAATTGTTTTCTCTGCCGTTTTTTAATGCGGCAATATCTGAATTGAAAAAAAGATATATCTCAAATAAAATAAAATGCCCTCGGTGTAAAATTATTTCAATTTCCGTCTTATAATAAGACGGGAAAGAGCACGTGCGTTGAACGGAAAAAGAGGATAAAGATAATGCCTTTGTCCGTCAACGGTCTTGTTTGAGGCTATTAAAACGAGCGATAAAAGCACACCGAGGACAAACCCCCAAACGGCAAAAAGTGCGGTCAGGGCAAGCAAGATCAAACGCATAAATTTGAATGCATAGCCAAGCTCATAGCTCGGCTGGGCAAAGTTTGCAATGCTTACAAACGCTGTATAAAGTATCGTTTCGGGTACGAACCACCCGACCTTAACGGCAAAATCACCGAGAATAAGACCGCCGATTATCGAAAAGCTTCCCGCAAGCACCGATGGAGTATTGAGGGCGGCAAGCTTCAATCCGTCAACGGCAAATTCAAGCAGAAAAAGCTGAACGATTACGGGCAGTGCCGATTCCGATTCAACCGTTATGAAGCTGAGCCATTCGGGGATATATTCAGGGTGCGTGATAAGCAGATACCAAAGAGGTGACAAAAACATCGTCAGAAAAAACACGAAGCATCTTACAAATCGCAGATACGTTCCCGTAAGGGGTGGGAAGTAATAGTCGTCTGTTTCCTGCAAAAAGTCAAATATACACGTCGGAAGTATCATCGCAGAGGGTGAGTTGTCGCACAAAACGATTATGCTTCCCTCCATTATCGATGCGGCGGCGGCATCGGGGCGCTCTGTATATCTTATCTTCGGGAACGGATTGTACCAGCCTGTTTTTATAAGGCACTCGGCAAGAGATTCACTTCCGAGCGACAGGCACGGAATTTTTATGCTGTCTATCTTCTGTTCTATTCTTGATATCAGCTTTTTGTCTGCCGCGCCGTCAAGATAGCACAAAACAACATCCGTTTTTGATGATGTACCAACCGTTTTTATCTTCATTGTAAGCCTTACGTCACGGATGTGACGGCGGATAAGCGCGGCGTTAAATACAAGCGTTTCGACAAATCCTACGCGTGCGCCTCTCAATACCTTGTCATTTTCGGGTTCTTCGATGCCACGCACGGGGTACGTTCGGCAGTCGATAAGCACAGCGCCCGAAATGCCGTCAACTATCATTGCGGTCATACCGGAAAGCACGCCTGTAATTACAGCATTTCCGTCTTTTGCGCCTTCCACCTCGACATACGGAATGTACGTGTCATAGAATGTTTTTAAGTCCGTCACCGACGAGATGTCAAACTGACGGAGCTTCATAAACAAGTCCATTATGCGGAGCATCACCTCGTCCTTTGTCAATCCGTCAACGAAGTAAAAGCTGCATTTTTTACCGCACGTTATAATATCACGTCTGACGACATCAAAGCTTTCGTTTATACGCAGAGCTTCATCGAAACGCTGTCTTTTTATATCAATATTCGTTTCATTTATCATGATATTGCCGCACCGTCGGCACCGCCCTCGGAAAGACCGAAGCTGACGGAAATGGCTTCGTTTACCTTTTCCATTACCGCTTCGTCGAGATGCCCCATCTTTTCTTTAAGACGTTGCTTGTCAAGCGTGCGTATCTGCTCAAGCAGTATCACCGAATCTTTTGCAAGTCCGTAGCTGTCGGCATACACTCCTATGTGTGTCGGCAGCTTTGTTTTTGATATCTGGCTTGTTATGGCGGCGGCAATTACGGTCGGTGAAAACTTGTTGCCGACATCGTTCTGCACGATAAGCACGGGGCGCAGCCCACCTTGCTCCGACCCTACGACCGGCGACAGATCCGCGTAAAAAATATCTCCTCTTCTGATAAGCACCTTTGATTACTCCTTTTGATATGTTCTACCACTATTTTTTCATCAAAATCACGGTTTTAAACATCGAAAGGATAAAAAATGGATTTTGTTTCAATTTATATTTCCGAAGGAAATCTGTGCTTTGCAGTTGACAAAGTCAACTGCAAGGAGGTGGCGAGGGGCAGCTGAAAGCAAAATATTGAAATTAAAAAACAACAAAGTGCAAGCGGCATCGCCTCATATCGCTTTACTTCGGTAAATGTTAAAATTTTATTAAAGATATAAGACTATAATAATATATATGCGTGTTATATAATGTACGGGTATAATTATATTTAAAGGTGTCAAAATATGTCTTATTTTAAATCCTCGCTTTATGATTCCGTAAAGCTGTTTCTGGCGCAGGTCGCTATGGCTGTATTCGGATTTGTCACGGCGGGCGCAACGCTTTCCTCGCCCTTGCTTATGCTCGGCGCAGGCATTCTCGGCATACTGCTTTATCTTCTTGTAATATATGATTTTATGTGGGAGGTCGGCGGACGTGACCGCATAAAAAATGACGTATCGGGTGAAAAACCGAACTTCGGCAAGCCGATATATATTGCGCTTATTGCAAATATTCCGAACTTTATACTTGCCGCACTTACTCTTATATCATATTTCGGAAATATGACAGGGCTTTACAATGTTGTAAATGCAGCGCTTCGTATGATACAGTCTGTATATATAGGACTTTTCCAAAGCATCGTAATAAACGGAATGGCGCTTAACGCAAACCCCTTCACATATACCGTAACACCGTTTATTTCCGTATTTGCGGTATTTGCAGTGTACGTACTCGGATATAAAAACATAAAGCTTCTTCCCGAAAAGAAGACGAAAAAATAAACCCCGCAGCATCGAGGTCGGCCGTAGAACGGCGGAATGGAGAACCCAATGGGTAGTAAAGAAGTAATCATATACGGTACTATCGCCGTATATATCGCGATAATGATAATCGTCAGCGTGCTTTCAAGCAGAAGCGCAAAGAACGTGAGCGACTTTGCCGTAGGCAAGCGCAACGCAAATGCGTGGCTTTCCGCATTTTCATACGGAACAGCATATTTTTCAGCCGTTATGTTTATCGGTTACGCAGGCACGACAGGCTGGAATTACGGTCTGTGGGGTGTTTTGCCCGGTGTCGGCAATGCAATATTCGGTGCTTTGTTTGCGTGGCTGGTGCTTGCAAACAGGACAAGAGATATAACAAGACATCACGATATACGCTCAATGCCTCAGTTCTTTGAAAAACGCTTTGGCGACAAGGTGATGAAGCAGTTCGCCGTATTTGTTACGTTTGTATTTCTGCTTCCGTATTCGGCATCCGTTTACAAAGGTCTTACAAGCGTTTGCAGTATACTGCTCGGCATCGACGAAATGCTTTGCTGTATACTTATTGCCTGCGTTGCGGCGGTGCTTGTTGTGCTCGGCGGTTATATGGCGACACTCAAAGCGGACTTTTTGCAGGGAATCGTTATGGTCGGCGGTGTTATCGCACTCATCGTTGTGATAATGAGATGTGAGCAGGTCGGCGGTCTGATAGATGGCATCGGAAGCATTGCGGATAAAACAAAAGAATTGAGCCTTACGGCAAACGACCACATAAGTCTGTGGGCAACCGTGCTTATGACCTCATTCGGTACGTGGGGACTTCCTCAGATGATACATAAATACTACGGCATCAAGGACCGTGCCGAGGTCGTAAGAGGAACGGTCATTTCAACATTATTCTGTCTTGTTATTGCTGGCGGCGGTTACTTCATCGGCTCGCTTTCAAGACTTTTCCCCGAAGCATTTGCAGACGGTGTGTATGACAATATCATTCCGAACGTGCTTCAGGCGGCAAACGTGCCGACGATACTCCTCGGAATTATTCTCGTGCTTCTCATTTCCGCATCCGTTTCAACGCTTGCATCTATCACCATCACGGCATCGACAACGCTCACGATGGACTTTATCGCACCCGTTGCAATGAAAAAGGCATCATCGGAAAAGGTCGGAAATGCTTGCAAGATAGTTTCCGTCTTGTTTATCATTCTTTCATTTGTAATTGCAATCACACCCGGAACACCGATACTTGTTATGATGTCATATTCGTGGGGCATCATTTCAGGCTCATTTATGGCACCGTACATACTTAGCCTTTTCTGGAAGAAGCTGAACCGCGCAGGCGCGTGGACAGGTATGCTCGGCGGCTTTATAACGGCATTTCCTCCGCTTGTCTGCAAGCTTTTCGGAATTACCGTGTCAACTCCGCTCGGTGAGCTTTCCTCGCTCGGCCCGCACTTTGCGTGCCTTGCTATGATAATTTCGTTCCCGCTGTGCTTTATCGGCACTAAAATATATAACTCTGTGACGAAAACAAACGAAGTAAACACAGAATTTTATCAAACGGCAAAATAAATTTTAGATTAAGAAGGACAAACCGATGAAGATCAATATATACAACAAAGATATGGAATGTATGAAGCGCTCCGATATGGAGGCGCTCCAGCTTGAAAGACTTCGCAATATGGTAGATTACTGCGCCAAAAACGTGCCTTTCTACCGTGAAAGACTTGAAAAGGCAGGCGTTACCGCAGAAAAGATAAAGACGCTTGACGACATCAAATACATTCCTTACACGAACAAAACGGACTTGCGCGACACATACCCCTTCGGTATGTTCGGCGCGCCGATGAAAGAGATCGTACGTCTTCACGCATCATCGGGTACAACAGGCAATCCCACCGTTGTCGGATACACGAGAGAAGACCTCGATAACTGGTCAGAGCAGGTCGCACGTATCTGTATGGCGGCAGGCGCAACCGACGAAAGCATCGTTCAGATATGCTTCGGCTACGGTATGTTCACAGGTGCGCTCGGTCTTCACTACGGTCTTGAAAGAATAGGCGCAACTGTTGCCCCCACATCGTCGGGCAACACCGAAAAACAGCTTAAATTTATGCGTGACTTCGGAACGGACACGCTCGTTGCAACTCCCTCCTACTGCCTCTACCTTGCAGAAGCTGCGGCAGAGCACGCAGGTGAATTTCCCCTTGACAGCTACAAATTGAAGCTCGGACTTCTGGGAAGTGAGGGCTGCACACCCGAAATGCGTAATGAGATTGAGCAGAAATGGGGCAACGGCTTCTTTGTAACGGACAACTACGGTATGAGTGAGCTTAACGGCCCCGGTATGGCAGGCGACTGCGTATTCAGAAACGGACTTCACATTTCCGAGGACCATTTCCTTTGCGAGATAATCGACCCCGTAACGGGTGAGGTACTTCCCAAAGGCTCAACGGGTGAGCTTGTTGTGACTAACCTTACCAAAAAGGGTATTCCGATGCTCCGTTACAGAACAAAGGATATAACGAACATCAACTATGAGCCTTGCGCTTGCGGAAGAACAACGGCACGTATGCACAAGATAATCGGCCGAAGCGACGATATGCTTAAAATCAGAGGTGTCAACGTCTTCCCGACGCAGATAGAAAGCGCACTTATAGGAATTTCACAGATTTCTCCCCACTACCAGCTCGTTGTAAGACGCGAGGGATACGCTGACAATCTCGAAGTAAAGGTTGAACTTATCGACGGCACGCTTCTTGCAAAGTACAGTGAGCTTGAAGCACTCCAGAGAAAGGTACACGACAAGATAAAGTCCATTTTAGGAATTGAAATCAAGGTATCGCTTGTCGAGCCGAAGAGCATCGAAAGATTCGTCGGCAAGGCAAAGAGAGTTATCGATTTGAGAAACGTAAAATAAAAAACGGAATCTCCAAAATTATCCGTTCGTGTGAAATAGATTAAACGCCTTCTCCAAGTCGATACGCAAAGCGTTTCGACAGGAGAAGGACGGGACTTGTAGTTGACAAGGTCAACTACCGGTGTATCGTTCCGATACACCTTGATAGCGGTGGATGAGGTGCTACAAAAACACCCCTTCGAACTAAATGAACAAAAAAATGAGAATTCCAACGATACTACAACACACAACATTATAAACACCAAAACAGAAAGGTTTTGTATTATGAAAAAATTACTTTTAGGAAATGAGGCTGTGGCACGAGGCTTATATGAAGCAGGCGTTAAGGTCGTTTCTTCTTACCCCGGCACACCCAGCACGGAAATCACGGAATTTGTTGCAAAATATGACGAAATATACAGCGAATGGGCGCCCAACGAAAAGGTTGCCTTCGAGGTTGCATCGGGTGCTTCTATCGGCGGCGGACGCAGCTTCTGCGCAATGAAGCACGTCGGTCTCAACGTTGCGGCTGACCCCCTTTACACAATGTCATACATCGGTGTTAACGGCGGTTTTGTCTGTGCTGTTGCAGATGACCCCGGTATGCACTCCTCACAGAATGAGCAGGATTCACGCCGTCACGCAATAGGCGCAAAGGTGCCTATGCTTGAGCCGTCCGACTCCGCTGAATGTCGTGACTTCACACTTCTTGCTTACGAGCTTTCGGAAAAATACGATACACCCGTTTTGCTCCGTCTTTCCACAAGAATTTCCCACTCACGCTCGCTTGTTGAGCTTGGCGAAAGAAAAGAGCAGGAGCTTAAAGACTACAAAAAAGACGTTGCAAAGAACGTAATGATGCCCGCAATGGCACGTCCCCGCCACGCATTCGTTGAACAGCGTATGGCAGATATGGCGAAATGGGCTGAAAACTGCGAAATAAACAAAACGGAATATTTCAACAAAAAGCGTGGATTTATCTGCGCAGGTACTACATACAACTATGTACGTGAAGCATTCGGAGAGGATGCAAGCTATCTCAAGCTCGGTATGGTAAATCCGCTTCCTATTGAGATAATCAAGGATTTTGCAAAGAACGTTGACGTACTTTACGTTGTTGAGGAGCTTGATGACGTTATCGAAACACACTGCCTTAAAAACGGTGTCAAGGTAATAGGCAAGGAAATATTCTCACTTTTGGGTGAGTTTTCACAGGCAACAGTTAAAAAAGCGGTTGACGGCTTTGAGGCTGAATGTATCACACTTGCTGAGGATATTCCCGCACGTCCCCCCGTTCTTTGCGCAGGCTGTCCTCACAGAGGCTTCTACTATGCAATAAACAAGTACAAACCGTACGTAAGCGGTGACATCGGCTGTTACACACTCGGTGCTGCGGCTCCTCTTTCCTCGGTTGATGCTTGTATCTGTATGG
Organism: Eubacteriales bacterium; assembly: GCA_045652135.1. Taxonomy (GTDB): domain Bacteria; phylum Bacillota; class Clostridia; order Oscillospirales; family CAG-272; genus RGIG7213. The sequence goes on from JAZRTS010000097.1 coordinate 7,209, forward strand.
GCGCATCGGTATCGGCGCTTCACGGCTACAACAAGATGAGAGGCGAAGAAAGCAAGAGATCTCTCGCCGTTATCGGTGACTCCACATTCATACATTCTGGTATTACGGGACTTATCGACATAGTATACAACAAGGGCTTTTCAACTGTTGTTGTGCTTGACAACTCCATCACGGGTATGACAGGCCACCAGAATAACCCTGCAAACGGATTTACCATCAAGGGCGATCCCACATCTGCGGTTAACATCGAGGAGCTTGCACGTTCCATCGGCATCAAGCGTATTTCCGTTGTTGACCCGTTTGACGTTGAAGAAGTACGCCGCGTGGTTGACGAGGAAATGAACGCACTTGAGCCGTCGCTCATCATCTCCCGCCGTCCTTGCGCACTTCTCAAGGGTATCAAGCACGCCCCTGCACTCAAAATAAACGAAGACAAATGTATCGGCTGTAAGGCTTGCCTTAACTGCGGCTGTCCTGCAATCTCCGTAAGAGCATCCGCTGACGGCAAAAAGCGTGCGATAATTGACAAGAATCAGTGTCTCGGCTGCGGTGTATGTACATACGCTTGTAAGTTCGGTGCTATCGAGAAATAAGAAAGGAACGGTATATATTATGGTTAAAAATATACTTATTGTCGGCGTAGGCGGTCAGGGTACGCTTCTTGCTTCCAAAATAATGGGCGCAGTATTTACAGGACTTGACTACGATGTAAAGGTAAGTGAGGTACACGGTATGTCGCAGAGAGGCGGCTCCGTTGTAACATACGTAAGATACGGCGAAAAGGTATTCTCCCCCGTTATCGAAAAGGGTGAGGCTGATATACTTATTTCCTTCGAACAGCTCGAGGCGGCTCGCTGGGTGTCATATCTCAAGCCCGACGGCATCATTATTACGAACACACAGAAAATAGATCCTATGCCCGTTATTATGGGCAAGGCTGAATATCCCGAAAATATACTCGAAAAGATAGAAAAAACGGGAATAAAGATAATAAGCGCAGATGCGCTTGAAATGGCAGAGTCCGCAGGCTCGGCAAAGGCTGTAAATATGGTGCTTTTAGGTATGGCGGCAAAATTCCTTCATATTGATAAGGAAGTATGGCTGAAAACCATCTGCGACACAGTTCCCGAAAAGACAAAGGAAACAAACATCAAGGCATTCTCCGACGGTTATGAAAAGGCAGGTTGCTGATATGAGAGTTAAGCAGCTTTCTATATTTATGGAAAACAAGTCGGGAAGAATTGCGGAGATAACACGTATTCTGGCAAGTGCAGGAATAGACATCCGTGCGTTGTCGATTGCCGACACGACCGACTTCGGCATTTTGCGTCTTATCGTAAACAAGCCTGATGAAGCATCTGAGGTGTGCCGCCGTGCAGGTCTTATGACGGCTTTGACCGACGTTATCGCGATACAGATAGAAGACCGTCCCGGAAGCTTTTCAGAGGCAATGCAGTTTTTGGCGCACGCAGGCATAAGCGTTGACTATATGTACGCATTTTTGACACCGGGCGATGAAAAATACGCTTGTGTTATCATAAGCACATCTGACCCTGAGCATGCAGAAGCGCTCCTTACAAAAGCGGGTGTTTCGCTTCTCGATGCGGAAAAGATATATTCGCTGTAATTATTATAATGTAGGGCGGTGGCATGTGATTCGGCAACGAACCACATGCCACCGCCGAATTTTATTCACCGTAAAACAACAAAACGGCAAGAGCTTGCCCCCACCCTGCATATATAAAATGAAGCATCCAAGAAATTTTCTTGGATGCTTCTGTTATTATATTTTCTCAAATGACTCAACGTTCAATACGAACATTGTAGCTCCTCCGACAGTTTCATTGGCTCCCGATGCGTTTGGAATAAACGCTGACATGAACGGTTCGGCTTGTTTTGTACCGATACACGTTTTTGAAAGTATTTCCTTTATTTTGGGGATTTTTTCTTCACTTGTGCCGATAAGAAGCGTTGTGTTTCCTGCTGAAAGGAATGCTCCCGTCGTGGCAAGTTTCGTTATAAAAAATCCCTCTTTTGTGAGCGCAGATACCGCATCTGTGCTGTCATCATTTTGTATTATTATCAAAACAAGCTTCATAAGTTATGTCCTTTATTCAACTGTTACGGATTTTGCAAGATTTCTGGGTTTATCGGGGTCAAGATTTTTGATTATAGTCACACAGTACGCAAAATACTGGAATCTCGGTGCTACCGAAAACGGCGCAAACAAGTCGTTTGATATACGGCAGGGAATCAGATCATAATCTTTATCCTTGCAAAGTCCTTCTTTACAAAGCGCTATGACCGAGCCGCCTCGAGCCGCCGCTTCCTCGATGTTTCCTATTGATTTGAGATACAGTTTTTCGTCTGTCACTATTGCAAACACGCCGACACCCTCAGTAATAAGGGAAATTGTACCGTGTTTAAGCTCACCGGAGGGGTACGCTTCGCTGTGAACGTACGAAATCTCCTTGAGTTTGAGGGAAGCCTCGCTGCAAAGCACGCTGTCAATACCGCGTCCGATATAGAACATATCACGGCAGTCAGCATACTTTTCGGCAATTCTGTTTATCGTTATTTTGTCTGTGTCGGAAAGCTTTGAATCAGCGCAGACGTCATTCAACAGCGTCTTGCAAAGCTCTCTTACCTCATCTTCGGTAAGCGTACCCTTGACAAGGCTCATTCTCAAAACGATGAGGTAAAGCGCCGCAAGCTGTGTGACGTAAGCCTTTGTGCTGGCAACGGCAATTTCACTTCCTGCGTGGGTTAAAATAACACCGTCACATTCCTCGACCGCTGTTGACGTCGGAACGTTTACAACACCGAGTGTATATGCCCCCTGAGCCTTACACATACGTATGCACGCAAGCGTATCGGCAGTTTCACCGGACTGTGTGATAAATATTACCGCATCGTCCTTATTGAGCTTGTGGCCCGAATATCTGTACTCGGAGGCGATGTATATATCGCCTTCGATGCCTGTGAGTTGTCTTGAAATGTGCTCGCACACAAGTCCTGCGTGGTATGCCGTACCGCATCCGACGATGCGCAAGCGGTTCATATTTTTAAATATTTCATCGTCAATACCCTCAAAATAAGGCAGACCGTCCTTGATGTGCGCTTCCAGTGTGTTTTTGAGGACCGTCGGAATTTCCTCCATTTCCTTGAGCATATAGTGGGGAAATCCGCATTTATCGGGTGCCGCAAATGATTTTTTGGGTTTGAGCACCTCTTTTTCGATGGGTTCGCCGTCTTTGTTAAAGAACGAAATACCGTCCTTTGTAACTCTTGCAACGTCGCCGTCTGAAAGCTTGTAGTATTCGCCAAAGTCACAAGCGGCAACGTCGGAGCAAGCGGCAAAGCCGCCGTCAGCTGTACCGACAACGAGAGGGCAGCCGTTTCTTACTGCATAAAATACTTCGGGCTCATCACGGAACATAACCAAAAACGCATAAGAGCCGACAAATTCACGGCACGCACTTGTGATAGTCAGAAGTCCGTCACCGCATCTTTCATAAAGCTCGTTGAACAGCGCACACGCACGCTCCGTATCCGTTGTGCTTTTGAACTCTGTTTTTGTCATTTTGCCGACAGATACGTAGTTTTCGATGATTCCGTTATGCACCAGCACCGTCTTTCCGACTGTGTGAGGGTGCGCATTCGTTTCTGTTACCTCGCCGTGTGTTGCCCATCTTGTATGACCGATTCCGCACGTACCTTTGAGCTGAGCTTTTTCAAGGGCAGACATAAGATTTTCAAGTTTGCCCGTTTTTTTGATTATTTCTGTTTTACCGTCACATACAACGGCAACTCCTGATGAGTCGTATCCTCTGTATTCGAGCGCAAACAAACCGCCTGTTACGACGGGGAGCGCTTCATTTTTACCTGTATATCCTACAATTCCGCACATATTTGCTTACCCTTTCAACATTTGTACTAAATTTTACTTGATATAAATTTATGCAAGCTGTTCTCTGATGACAGTGGCTATCATATTTGCAACCTCTGCGATAACGGCTTCGTCCTCGCCCTCTGCCATTACGCGGATAAGGGGCTCAGTGCCGGAAGGACGAACGACTACTCTGCCTGTTTTGCCGAGCTTGTGCTTTGCGTTTTCAATAGCTTCCTTGACTTCTCTGTTCGTATAGAAGTGGAGCTTGCCTTCCGCTGTTATCTTGAGATTTATCATTATCTGCGGGTACTTCTTCATTACGCTTGCAAGCTTTGAAAGCTTTTCGCCGCTTCTCTTGAGATGCGCAAGAAGCTGAACGGCTGTCAGCTGACCGTCGCCCGTTGTGGCAAAGTCACGGAAGATGATGTGTCCCGACTGTTCACCGCCGAAGTCATACTCCTCAAGAAGCATCTTTTCAAGCACGAATCTGTCACCGACCTTCGTTGAAACGAACGAAAGATCGTTTTCCTCGCAGAACTTACCGAAGCCAAAGTTTGTCATAACAGTACCTACAACGGTATTTCTGTTGAGCTTACCTCTGTTTTTAAGGTCAATGGCGCATATAGCCATTATCATATCACCGTCAACGAGCTTACCGTTTTCGTCAACGCAAAGACATCTGTCGGCGTCACCGTCAAATGCAACACCTGCATCAAGTCCGTTTTCGACAACGCACTTTGCAAGTGCTTCAATGTGTGTTGATCCGCAGTCACGGTTGATGTTTTCGCCGTCAGGATCCTTTGCCATGAAAATACATTCCGCACCGAGTGCTGTGAAAAGCTTTTCCGCAGTTACAGATGCCGAACCGTTTGCACAGTCAACGGCGATTCTGAGTCCGTCAAGCGAATTGGGAACTGATGACTTTATATGGTCTGTATAATCCTTAACGGCATTGTAGCCTGTGTAAAGCTTACCTACAGCTCCGCCGATGGGTAAAATAAGCTTGTCGTCATCGTCTTTATCGAGTACGAGAGATTCTATCTGCTCCTCTATCATATCGGGAAGCTTGTAGCCGTCGCCCGAAAAAAGCTTGATTCCGTTGAATTCTGCGGGGTTGTGTGATGCGGAGATCATAACTCCCGCATCTGCCTTATATTTTCCTACAAGATATGCAACTGCAGGTGTCGGTACGACACCGAGGTTTATAACGTCTGCTCCGTATGAGCAAAGACCTGCAGTTACGGCGCAGCTAAGCATATCCGATGACATTCTTGTGTCACATCCGACAACGAATACGGGTCTTCTTCTTGTACCGTTTGACAGCACCGATGCTGCCGCGCGTCCTATGTTGAGTGCAAGCTCACAGTTAAGCTCGGTGTTTGCAATACCGCGCACACCGTCTGTTCCGAATAAACGTCCCATTGTAATTATATCCTTTCAAACTCAGTTTATTTTCTTTACTACGACATTGTTGCCGCTTTTGTATATGCAATTTTCGGGAATAACACCGCGTACATTGCTTCTGGGGTATACGGTCGAGTTGCGTCCGATGACCGTACCGGGGTTAAGCACGCTGTTACAACCGACCTCGACAAAATCTCCGACCATTGCGCCGAACTTGCGAAGTCCCGTTTCAATGCGTTCTTCTCCGTCTTTGATAACTATATTTGTTTTGTCGCTCTTTACATTTGAGCTTACGGCACCCGCGCCGAGGTGAGAGCAATATCCGAGAATTGAATCTCCGATGTAGTTGAAGTGCGGAACTGCGGTTTTGTCGAACAAAATGCAGTTTTTAAGCTCTGTGGAGTTGCCGACGACACAGTTTTTGCCGACGATTACCGAGCCTCTTATGTAGGCGCAATGTCTTATCTCGGCTCCGGCATAAATGACAGTCGGACCGATGATGCAAGCCGTGGGCGCTACCTTTGCTTCCTTGGATATCCATACGTCCTCTGCGGGTGAATAAAACTCGTCGCCCGATAGAGTGCAGATAAGATCTTTTATATAGCTTTTTATGTGTGGCAGGGCTTCGTAAGGATATTCGAATCCCGAGAGGAATTCTGATGCCGCTGTGTGCGACAGATCAAACATTTCTTTGGTTTTAAACATACCGTCCTCCGTTTATTTGTTGAATAAAGACCGTTTTGCAAGCTTTACAAAATGGCTTGCAGTACCGTAAAATACACGTCCGAAGCTTTGTCTTTCGTAGTATACCTCGTCACATTCGTATTCACCGCGGAGATATTTCTGTATTGTGCCGGTGTAAACTCTGTAATGCTCAAGCGCTTTTTCAAGCTGTTCCACTGTGTAAACGTTTTTCATTTCAAGAATATGCGCGATGAACGTTACGTCTGTGTATGCATCTTTTATCTTCTTCGGCTTGCCTTTCATGGCTGATATCGCGCCGAACGTGTCGTAAATATATTTTTTTCTGTTTTTTATAAAACCGTCAATCTTTTTTCGTATTCTCGTATAATCCTCGTCCTCGGCAGGAAGCATATACAGCTTTATCGGCGTCGGCTCCTCCTCCGAAAGGTATCTTGCAGGCTTTTCAATGACAAATCCGCCTACGTTCGGCGTATTCACGTAGTATCTTGAAAATGAATACAGACGTGAAAGATCCTCCGAAAAGGTTATCGCCGCGTGGTTATAGTATCCTTTTTCAAATTGCTTGATAAGTCCGCCCATTGCCGTGTTGGTACGGGCTATCATAATAAATACGGGCCTTTCCATAGTATTAAGAATTGACCGTCACGCTTACGCTGTAATCAACCGTGTATACAGTGCCGTTCTGCATCTGGAATGAGAAGTCGGCTTTGTTGGAAAAGAACGTAAGCTCTCCGTATTTATCAAGTTGCGAGGTGCATTTAATGCTTTTGAAGGTAACAGCGGATATTTCGTCATAGTCAATTTCAGTTTCAAGGCAGGATACAGCCTTTTCGACAAAATAATATCCGTAATCCTCGTCAGCCGTGTATGTGTAGAGATAACCTGCGTCTGTCTTTTCTTCTTTGATATCGACAATACAGCTTGCATATCCGAGGGTGTATTCAAGCATTTCGGAAAGAAGAGTCCAGACAAGATCTTCATCGTATTTCGTCTTGTTTTCAAGACCGTTATAGACCATTGTCACATTTTTGCCGTCGCTGACGACGCTCATTTCCTGCGCTTCTCCGTTATACTCACCCGTAGCGTACATATCCAACAGTATCTTCGGATTTAAAAGTGACTCCTGATACGAATACTCACATTCGGCTTCTACGATATCGTGCGCTTTTTCAGGGCCTGTAACTTTGATATTCTGCGAAAGCTCAAAGGTCATTCCCTCAAGCATCTTTTCGTCATACGCCTCGGATGCCGATGTCAGACGGTAAAGTCCTGCAAGGCTTTCCGTTTCACGGTAACCGTCAAGTGACGGGAATGTTACTTTTTCAACGCTGTTTACGTTTTTGACCTCTGTATCTACAACTATTTCGGCTATGGGATTTCTGCCGATCTCAAAGCTGATGGCGATATGCTCGCTTACGACATATCCTTCCTTGTCTATAACAACAGTTCCCTCTGCTTTTTCTATGCTGAAGGATTCGGCATCGGGGAAAACGTCGGCGGCGTTAATATCAAAATCAGAAAGCGTCACAACGGCGCCGTTTTCCGTCTTTGTTGTTTCAAGCTTTTTAAATGCGCTTACGTATTCGTTTGCGCTGATTCCTGTTTCAAAAAGGTATTCCCTGAACTCATCCCTTGTCATTTTGCCCTTGAAAAGCTCGCCGTCTATTGTCTGGTATGTGTAGCCGTCCTTATGATATATACCCTCTGAAACAACACCGTCATAGAACATTTCGCTTGAATACTGTATGCTGTCGGAACTGTCCTTCAACACGGTTTTTACCGTATACTCCGCATTTTCGTTCATATACTTCATTTTGCTGTGAGTGGTATACTCATAGCTCAAAAGCGTATTCATCTTATTGTATGCCGCATTTACAAGCTCGATACCCTCAAGATCCTCAATCGGATTTTTCTCTATAGGGTATGTCGTTTCGTCTTTTTTGCTCTCACTTTCGGTATCTGTTGATGTCACGTCGTCAGATGCTGTATCGGATGCATCCGTTACCGTCTGTGAGGGAGAGCCCTCGCCGCTTTCGTCTTCAACGGGCTTTGTTACCTCAATTATCGTTGTATTGCCGTCCTCGTCTGTAACAACAGCCGTTTGGAGTTCAGACGTATCATCCGATATGCCGCTGTCGGCGGTAGTATCGCCGCCTTTGTCTGACGAGCAAGCGATAAGCGATATTATCACAGCACACGTAAGAAGTGCGCAAATAAATCTTTTCATAATACTTCCTTTCGGTGTTTACACTTTTTCGCCGAACAGCGCAAACGTTTCGGCTGATGTTATCTTAATATTTACAAATTCGCCCGTCATATCCACATCTGACGGAAAATGCACGAGCTTTGCGCCCGGTGTTCTTCCCGTGTACATATTTTCATCATTCTTGCTCACACCGTCGCACAGTACACGGAACACCTTGCCGACGAGAAGCGAATTTTTCTCCTTGGCAATTTCATTCTGTGTGTCAAGCAAACGGCGGAAGCGCGCCGATGTGACGTCGGCGGGTATCTGGTCATCGTATTCGGCGGCGGGCGTGCCCTTGCGCTTTGAATAAATGAATGAATATATCATATCGTAATTCGCTTCTTTTATCACGCGGAGAGTTTCTTCAAAGTCCTCCTCCGTTTCACCGGGAAATCCCGTTATTATGTCGCTTGTAACGCATATATCGGGCATTTTTTCACGCATATACGAAAGAAGATTCAAGTAATCCGCCGACGTATACCGTCTGTTCATACGCTTCAGCACTCTGTCACTGCCCGACTGAAGCGGAAGATGAAAGTGCGGCGCTGCCTTCGGAAGCACGGCAAGCGTGTCGATAAGCCTTTTGCTTGCGTCCTTCGGATGCGAGGTCATAAAGCGGATGATAAAATCACCCTCGATATCATTGATATCGCAAAGAAGCGAAGCAAAATCGTATTTGCCCTTGTATTCTTCAAGGTCAAGACCGTATGAGTTTACGTTCTGACCGAGCAGAGTTATCTCGTGACAGCCGTTTTGCACAAGCTGATGCACCTCTGCTAAAATATCCTCTTTCAGACGGCTTCTTTCTCTGCCTCTTACGTACGGCACGATGCAGTACGTGCAGAAATTGTTACAGCCGTACATAACGGACACCCAAGCCTTGTATGGCGCTTTGCGGCACACAGGCAAGCCCTCGGCGATATTACCGGCACCGTAGTCGGAGTAGAAGCCTCTTTTTCCTCCCGACAAGCGCCCTGAAAGTATTTCGGGAAGCTTGTAAAGCATAGACGTGCCGAACAGAAAATCGACATAAGGATATCTGTGCTTTATGTCATCGCATCTGTGCTCCTGCGATACCATACAGCCGCAGATGCCGATAACAAGCTCCTTGTTTTTTTCTTTCAGATGCTTGAACTGCCCCGTTATCGAAAGAGCCTTCAGCTCCGCGTGTTCGCGCACGGCGCAAGTGTTTATCAAAATAAGGTCGGCGCACTTGTCGTCATCTGTAAGGGCATATCCCATTTCGACTGCCATTCCCGCCAGTCTTTCGCTGTCGGCTTCGTTCTGCTGACATCCGTATGTCTTGACGCACGCATAAAGCGGCGCGCCTCTTTCTGCGCCTTTTTTCGCCGTGATATCTCTCACACGGCGCATATATTCATACTGTTTTTCTATTTCTCCGCTTGAAATTCTTTCGGCGGGCGATCTTTTATCTGCCATTTTTCTATCCATATCCGTAATTATATTATTATCCGACTTTATTATATCATATATATTTATTTTTTCAATACTTGCAAAATAAAGTTTACAAATGAGGCAGGGAATAAAATTTCACCGCAAACGTGCAAGCGTTTTGTAAGTCGATTTTCTTACGCTAAAGTATTAATTATATGCCTAACTGTTGAATTTTCAGATATATTTTGTGTTGCATCTTGACAAAATGAGTCGAAAGCTGTATAATTCTACGCAAAACATTAAAATTTTTGGAGGACAAAAAAATGACATGTAGCAAATGCGGAATGCAGAACACAGACGATAACCGTTTCTGCACAGGCTGCGGCAACGATTTGTCGGCACAGGATGCCGCAAACGAAGCAGCAGAAGAAGCCGTAGAAGCAGCAGTAGAAGAAACCCCTGCGGCAGAAGTATCCGTTAATGAAGAAAAGAAGGCTTGCTCCTTGAAAAAGTGCTTGGCAAACAAGAAGCTTATCGGTATAGCGGCGGCTGTTTTGGCTGTTATCGTGATCCTCAGCGTTATCATCTGCGCTTGCTGTTCAGGCAGCGATGAGTTTGTTAAGGGTGATTTTTCCGTTATCTATGACGAGGAAGCAGAAGAAAGCCACATTATCTATGCAGGCGAAGTGATTGAAAAGGGACTCTCGGGCAAGATCTCTCTTAAAGAATGTGCAAGCGGCGAGGCAGCTTTTTATCTTGATGAAGAAAAGACACTTTACGTAGTTACAGAGGACGGAAGTAAGAAGGTCGCTGATGAAGTTACCGGTCTCAAGGGCTTTTCCAAAGACGGTGAAAACATTGTATATGCGGATGCTGATTACGCATCGGTTATTCACAACGTCAAAAGCGGTGATAAAAAGGTATTTATGGATTTCGCTGTAGACGGCGTTGTATTCTCATCCGACAATGAAACGTTCGGATATTATGTATACGACGTAGACTCAGACGATGAAGGCGAGAATCTTGAATCCGTAATCAGATGCTATGTATATGCAGACGGCGAAAGCAAAAAGGTTTTTGAAGGCGGTAATATAATCGCAATTTCCGATAACGGCAAGTATATTTATTGCTTGAAGACAGACGAAGAAACTTCCACAAAAGAGCTTTACGTAACTAACCTCAAGGGCGAAAAGACAAAGATAGCGGCTGATGTTACAACTCAATTTACAAACGATGACTGCACACAGGTAGTGTTCAGAAGCGACAACAAGTGGTATGCTTCCGTAAAGGGTGGAGAAAAAATAAGAATTGAGGGTATTTCCTCCTCCGTTTCCACGCTTTATCCCATTGCAGAGATATACGATGACTTCCGCGATTTAATGTTTGTGGGTGTTTCTGACGATTTTGAGATTTCGGTATATAAGCTCAACAGCAAATGGACAGCTGAAAAGCTTGCAGGCGGTATCGAGGATATCGGTGTCAGTGATGACGGTGAAACGATTTACTACCTCAAGAATGAGAAGCTCTACATTCTCGGTGAGGATGAAGCAATAGAGGATGAGGTAAAGAGTTTTGCAGTAACACACGACGGTTCTGCTGTTTACTTCATTTCCGAGGATGACACGCTTTACTTCAAGAAGGGCACAAAGGACAAGAAGCGCGTTGCTGATGATATAATAAAAGTGTATATCACTCACGACGATTATGCTTTGTTTGCTGACGAGGATGCTACGCTTTATTCAAGCGATAACGGCGGCGCACCCAAGGCTCTGTGCGATGACGTAAAGAGAGTATACACTTTCCTTGATTATACGTATTACTACGGTGATCTTGATTCTTCGACAGATACAGTAAACGTATATATAGCAAGCAAAAAGACAAAGTTTGAAAAGATATTCACAGATATCAAGGCTTAAAATCAAAGCATAAAAATACGGCTCATTTGGGGATTATTCCCGAATGAGCCGTTTTTTTATTTGTTTTGACGGTTTGTGAACTGTCCGAATTAAATGAATATGGGTTTATATTTTACCCTTGAATTTCTTTATCTGCTGACACATCAAATCATAGTAGAACGTACCGTATTCCACTGACGGTTCAAGGTCACGTGAACGTTCGGGATTCTTTTGCTCACTTGACGTCCACTCGTTCCATGTGGTGAAAATTATCATTTTCGCACCGAGATTATACGCGCGCTGTACTTGCTTTTTCAGTGTTGCACCGTTTGAACGAAGCTCACTGCTTTCGTCGCTTTCGCCTCGTGTTGCGGCAGAGCAGGTAATCGTTTCAACAACTCCGCCAAGTTGTGTGTAGGTTTGGGGTGAACGCTCCTCCCAGCTCCAGAATTTAGCCGAGCAGAGCTTTCTGTCATATAATGACGGTTGCTGACCGACGTATCCCGTCATCCAACGCACCGTGAATCTGTCGTCCGTCCACGTTGGATTTTCTCCGTACTGGTTAGGTGTTGCGCCGTAGCAGATGAGAAGCGGCTTGCCCTCGTAATAATAATACATATCGCCGTATTCTTCATTTTCAACGAATGAAGAATACACCTGGTCAGCTTTCATCTGATGCTTTCCGTTATCAACATTCGACTGTCCTGCGTGGCCCGGGCCTAAGAAAAGTGCTATCTTTGGTGCATTCGGCACGGTTTTCCATACCTCAAACATTTTGTATGTCGAATGTTCTATCATTCTGAAATCCTCTGCTGTTTCAAGAGTGGATTCGGAGATAATAGTTGTATTGTTTGACCAATCGACAAACACAAAATCAACGTCTGCGGCGGCAAGAAGCTCTGCGTGGTAACGCAAAACGTCCTCTTCTTGTGATTCATATTCACCGATAAGGGGAGTGCCCCAGGTGTTTTTCCACCATGTGTTGGTGTTTCTGTGCCACGTTGTGTATGAAATTCCGACTATTCTTTCATCAAAGGGTGCGCTTGCAAGCTTTCCGACACCGATTTTACTGCATTCAACGTCATCGTAATTGAATACAACCTCGTCGTACAGCTTGAAATTGTCGGCGGCAAGCGTTTTTTTGTCGTTCGGTATTTCCGAATTTGCGGGATATACCGTGCATATACCGCTTGCGCTGTCAAATGATGCGGTATAACCGAGTATCTTTGCAAAGCTGTCAACGCACATATAAAGCCCACCGTCAATGCTCTTGACTGATGTGAACGGCTTTTCCTCTCCGTTTACGCTCATAAAAGGTCTGCCTGCTGTAACGGTGAGGACAGCGTTACCCCTTTCGGCTTTGATAACTTCGCCGTCAAGGTTGTATGTAAAGTCAAACATTCTGAAAAGCGTTTCGGCGTCAGTGTAAATCTTTCCGTCAAGCTCTCTCGTTTTTGCCGAGTGCATAAAAGCCTGCTTGTCCTTGAAGGAATATCCCTTTTCCGTCATAAACGCATAAACCGTTTCATCGGGGGTGAATATTTCCTCCGAGGTGTGCGAAAGGCTTATTGAGCCTATAGTGCATTTACAGCGGTTTGTTTCAACACGGAAATAGCCGTGAGTTCCTTCTTCAAATATCACGTTGTCCGTACTGCATACGGCAAGCTCACTTCCGCTTGAGTCTTTCAGGGAAAGCCCTTTATCGGTAAGCTGTACTGTTGCAATGTGCGTGTCGTTTGCCGATACCTTTATCTCATTCGGTGTGCCGACAAAGTTGACCTTTACACCGTCCTTACAGTCAAACGGCAGAGAATCGGTCACCGTGCAGTCAAGACTGCCCGGAATATATGCCTTTACCGTGTTTTTGTCAAACGAAAACCAAAGACCGCTTGACGCGTGGGTATGCTCCGCCAATCGGCACAGAATCCCCGCTTTTACGGTTTCACTGCCTCGTGAGGAGTCATTTGCGTAAATGTACGCTTCGGCGGTGTAGGGGAATGTAACTATTCTTTCGGAAAAGCCGACAGCGCCGATCTCTCTGTCCGAGCCGACAAGCCCCTTTTTCTTATCTCTTGTAAAGTTGTCACCCGTCAGACTGATATATTTGTTCACCTTGCACGTTCCGACGGTACATTCGGTGAAATCAAAGCTGCGTGTGAAGTTGTTTCGTGTCTGCAGTAACAGGTCGGTTATATCAAAAGATATTTCCGCAGGATCTGCGACGGTCTCAGTTTCCGACAACGTGCCCGTTTCCGTATTGCTTCCCGTACACGATACGGCGGAAAGAAAAGAAAGGAGCGTTGCCGAAAAAATTATCAGAGATAAAATCCTTTTCATTTATATTTTACCTTTGAATTTCTTTATCTGTTGGCACATAAGGTCATAGTAGAACGTGCCGTGCGCCTTTGACGGTTCGAGGTCCTTTGAATTTTCCTCTGATATTTGCTCACTCTTCATCCATTCGTTCCATGAAACGAGTATAGCGATACGTGCGCCGAGGTTGTATGCTCTCTGGAATTGCTTTTTGAACGTTGCGCCGTTATCTCTTAATGCGGCGGGAATGTAGCTGGGGTGTCCCTCTCTGCCCTGGCGTCTTGTTGCGGCGACGATAGTTACAGCCTCAACAGTGCCCTGCGACACGGTAAACGTCTGTGCGCCTCGCTCCTCCCAGCTCCAGAAATGGTGGCTCTTGCGTGTTTCTCTATCATAAAGGTCACCCTGCTGACCGACGTATCCCGTTACCCAGCGGATGGTAAATCTGTCATCCTTCCATGCGGGATCAGCACCGTAGAACGTAGGTGTTGCGGCATAGCAAAGCAAAAGCGGTTTGCCCTCGTAGTGGAAATACATATCGCATCTGTCGGGATTTGATACGTAATCTCTGTATATCTGCTCGACCTTTCTGTCGTGGTCGCCCGAATCAACGCTTTTCTGTCCGTCGTGTCCGGGGCCTGCAAAAAGTGCTATTTTAGGGGCATTGGGTATTGTTTTCCATATATCAAACAGCATATCCGTTGTGACTTCTATCGTTCTGAAATCATTTCTTGCCTCGCTCATTGTTTCGGGAATGTAATAAGTGTTGTTCGACCAGTCAACAAATACGAGGTCAACGTCGGCTGCTGCCAGCATTTCACCGTGACGGCGGATTATCGCCTCATCGTCAGAACGGTATTTGCCGTAAAGCGGCTCACTCCAAGCGCTTGTTTCCCAGTTGAGGTCAGAACGGAGCCATGCGGAATACGCAACTGCTACAATTCTTTCTTCAAACGGTGTTTTGGGGTAAAGTCCGACACCGATGTTGTCACATTCAACATCCGATGTATCGGCTATTATTTTTTCAAGTGTATCTGCAGTCATAAAATAAAACCTCCCATTGAATTTATTTGATTTTAACACACACACCAAAAAAAGTCAAGTAGGGGTCGGCGCCAAGTAGTTCGCAACTCGTTGCGAACTACCGCAGTTTACAAAGTAAACTGCACTACCTGATTGTCGGCGTCCTATAAATTCACAGGGTTTATTTTCATTAAATTCAACGGGTTACGTGCGCCTCCGCCTGCAACCCCCATGTAGTTTGCGACTCGTCGCAAACTACCGTAGTTGGCTTTGCCAACTACAAGGTGCACATATTTCCTGCGGAAATATATTTTCGTTTATTTAATTCAGCGGACACGATCATTGCATTTTGTCCATTTTGTAAATTCAATAAGAATGACCGTAAGTGACAATATTTGCGCCTTTGCCGTGATATCATCGTATCATAGAAACGGAGGTAAAAATGGACGGACTTGAAATAGAAT
>JAZRTS010000098.1:0-1225 GCA_045652135.1 Eubacteriales bacterium
GGTGGTCGCTGACCGGAGTACGTCAAGAGCACATGTACATAGCGATTGAATTTTTGAATACACATATAGGTTATTCCATCAAGGAAATATGTATTGCGTTGAAGTTGAATCGCTCTTCCTATTACAAGTGGAAAAAGAGAGTGCAAAGCAAAAGTGAGCTTTTGAACGTGCAAATTACAGAATATGTAAAGGATTTCTATGAGGAAAGCAACGGAGTTCTCGGATACAGACAGATGAGTATCGTCATTAACCGGGAAAAGATGAATGAGCTTCCTCACAAAGTTAACGTAAAGAGAGTTCGCCGTATTATGCGGATACTTGGTCTGAAATCTGTCATCCGCAAGAAACGCCCGGATTATATCAAGTCCACGCCGGAAATTACTGCCGAAAATATCCTGAACAGAGATTTCAAAGCAGCTGTTCCGTTTGAAAAATGGCTTACCGACGTTACTGAATTTAAGTATTATGTTGGTCCCGAAGTGAAGAAGCTATATCTTTCTGCAATCCTTGATCTATATGATAGACGCATTATTGCATACAAGATCGGTGACAGCAACAACAATGAATTGGTTTTTAGCACCTTTGATGAAGCAAGAAGTCTTTATCCAAATGCAAAACCGATCTTTCATAGCGACAGAGGATTTCAGTACACAAACAAGGTGTTTCACCAAAAACTCGTTGATGCGGGCATGATTCAAAGTATGTCGCGTGTCGGAAGATGCCTTGATAATGCTCCGATGGAGGGCTGGTGGGGGATCTTGAAATCCGAGATGTACTATCTTAAAAAGTTCACGAGCCGAGAAATGCTCGTTGAAGCAATTGAAAATTATATACTCTTTTACAATACTCGCCGTTACCAGAAACGTTTGAACTGTATGACGCCTCGTGAGTATTACCTCGTCATCGCCGCGTGACGAAAAATCTCCCCCTGCTGCGCAGCAGGGGGAGATGAAAGAATCTATTCATTTTGTGAATTCTTTTGTTTTTTGGTCTGTCTACTTGACAGGGGGCACATTATACATGGACATGTACGCATCGGGGATTTCAATTTGCTTTATATCAATGCTTGGTAAATGCCGCGCGGAGAGAATCACGGTATTCCGTCGGCGTAACACCGGTCATACGGCGGAACCAGCGGCTGAAATAGAACTCGGAAAGACCGAGGTCTTCCGCTACATCGGAGGTTTCGACGGCGGATTCCAGCTGTGCCGCGGCACGGGAAATG
>JAZRTS010000099.1:0-6107 GCA_045652135.1 Eubacteriales bacterium
TCGCACATATACGTGTCTGCAAACTCTTGGATCGTCTTTAAATCTTTTGTGTCCTCGGTGATAACACCGCCGAGGACACAGAGGGATAACAGACAGGCTGTTATAAAAATCGAAATTATCTTACGCATATTTTTTTCTTTAAAACAACCGCTGAGAAAAGCATTGTAATAACGAATATAAACGAGATGTCAGATGTTTCGGGAACGTTTGTCACAACAGCCGTGCAAACAGGCGGGACAAGAACCATTCCGTCACAAACGGCGCTTATTACAAAATTACCGTCTTTATCAAATTGAACGGTTACTTTGCCGTTTTCGTCTGTCTTATACTGTGTGTTTTCTCCGTTTATGGTTATTGTTGCATTTGCAAGCGGACTTGATGTAAAATTCCAGCTTGCATCGTATCCCGCTTTTGCAAGTGTGAGGGTTATATTTTCTCCCGTAACTGCCGACAATGCTGATTTATCAAAGTAACAGAATGTGTCGGAAAATGCTACCGTGTCCGTGTATATGTAAGCGTATACTCTGTCACCGTTTTTGATTTCGTCATCAAGACTCATGCAGGGAGCGTTATTTACATAGTATCCGTAGCCGCTTCCGTTCTCAACACCCCAAAGCTTTGTGATGCCGAGTCCGTATGCGCTTTTTTCATATCCGTACATTCCGTCGTCGTGTGCGGCAATGAGTGCATCGTTGACTGTCGTTTTGCCGTCACCGTCGAGGTCGGATAAAGCCACACGCTCGTTGATAAGCACGGGTGAGCCGTTTGAAATCGTGACGAATACCGTATTTTCTTCTGCGAATGATGCTATACTTAAAAGCATAGCGATGATAAATGTGAAAACCAAAGCCCTTTTCATATTTTTTTCTTCCTTTCTTCCTTCAGCCCCGCTTGTTCAAGTGCTCTCGGCCAAGGCCCGAGGTAGGCTTTTATTGCCTGTACCTGCTCGTCTGTGAAGTCGGATTTTTTAGGAAAACGTGATATACCGCACTTATTTATCTCCTGTTGCTTTTCAATAAGAAGTGATATGCAGGTGGCTTTTGAATACATCATAAAATTCTCCAATAAAAAAATGCTTTCGTCATAGACAAAAGCACGACAATAAGCTGTCAGAAAAAATCATCTGACAGTTATCGGCGCACTTTTCCTTGCCCAAAAATGTTCCCAAACGGGTGCCGCATCGTGGTGAGCATTCCGACTTCGCAGTTTAACTGACTTTACGGCAATGGCGGTTGCGACGGATTTTCACCGAACTTTCCTCATTATCCACGATATTTAATTTTCTTCATATTAACACAAATGCGCTGTTATGTCAAGCATAAAGCGCATTTGAAATGTATTTTACTGTGCACCTATGAGCACCGAATAAAGTTCACCCTTTAAGGTCGCATATTTGTATGCGTTTTTGTAGTCCTCGCCCGAACGGCATATTGCCTCAAGGTCGGAATAAACGTTATAAAGAAGCTGACACGTGTGCTCCTCCGGATCTCTTTTTAAAAGCTCCGACATTATTTCCTTTGCCGATTGCGTGTTGCCCCTTGACATTTCGTATCTTGCATGAATGTGCATTACGTAAGATTCATTTGAAAAAAGCGGAAGCTCAGAGGCGGAAAGCGCATATTCGGCACCGCCCGACTCAATAAGCTTCAGACAGTAAACGTAAAGATACTCGCAAAGACAGTCGTTGCCGAAAAAAGAGTCATCGGAAAAGTCCGCAAAGTCACCCGCGTATTTACCGAAATAGAAGTTTATAAGGTTCATATACAGCTTTGCATTTTTACGCAGGTTGTCCGTATTATACACGGTTTTGTCACATCTGCTGACGCAGGCGCAGAAATATTTTTCAGCGCTCGTCATATCACCATATCGGTATTTTTCAATACCCAATTTAAGATAACAGTCCGCAAGCATACAGGATATTTCATCGGAATATACAGCGCCCTCGTCCTTTTCGCACTTATGCACAAGCTGTTCATATTGACCGTTTGCATACATATTTTTTAAAAGCTCAAGCATCTGCGCATTTTCGTACTGATGCGCATCATCCTTGCCCGAAATGAGAAAGCCGTGCGGAAGCGAAAGCCGTTCGGTTATGTATTCTATTGTCGCCAGCGAGGGTGAGGCAGAGCCGTTTTCTATTTTGGAAAGCATATTCCTCGTTATGAACGTGCCTGCAAGCTGTGACTGTGTCAAGCCCTGCTTTGTTCTGAAATATTTTATTTTTTCACCTAAATTCATAATAACACCAAAAACTTTATTTTATATCATTTTATCACGAACGCTTTATTATATCAACAATAATGTTTTAATAATTCGGAAAATTAAGCATTGAATTTTTATAAATTATATGGTAAAATCAAAAAGTATGATAAGCCGATTAAGGAAGTTTACAAATGACCAAAGACAGAACAGTTGCAAATGAAGTCCGTTTTGCACGTGCTCTTGATGAATATTTGGGAGCTGAGCATAAAAGATACAATATCGGCACTTTTTGCGAAGGCACGCTTCATATGGTGCTTAAATATTTTGTTTCTCCCGATATGGCATATCACGAGGTACCCGTCGGCGGATATATCGCTGATGTGCTTCGGGGTGATGTCATAACCGAGATACAGACGAGGGATTTCAGAAATCTTCGGGATAAGCTTGAAGTGTTTTTGCCCTCATATAAAGTAAACGTTGTATATCCGATAGCATACATCAAGCGTATATGCAAGATAGATAAAAACAGCGGCGAAATTTCAAAGCCGAGAAAATCTCCGAGAAAGGGACGTGCAACCGATATTTTGCCTGAGCTGTTTTACATAAAAGAGCATCTCGGAAACCCGAATCTGCATATTCATCTGTATTTTCTTGAAATTACCGAATACAAATACGACAATCCCAAAAGGCGGGGAAGAACAATAAGGTATGACAGAGTACCGACAGCATTTGTTTCCGCTATGTCAGTGGGGGTGGATGAATACTCAAAGCTGTTACCGCCCGAACTTTCTGAGGAGTTTACCGCAAAGGATTTTTCAAAGCACAGCGGACTTTGCGGAATGAATTTATCGTCTGCCATAAAAACGCTTTGCGAATGCGGAGTCATAACGAGAACAGGCAAAAAGGGCAGGGCGTACGTTTATAAGATCAACGATTGACCGAAAGGAATTAATATAATGACACATCTTGAATATTTTTACGAAATATCAAAGATACCCCGTCCGTCGGGAGAGGAAGAAAAAATTGCAGACTATCTTTGCGCATTTGCCGAAAAACACGGACTGCAGTATTACCGTGACAAAGGAAGAAACGTGCTTATAAATAAGCCCGCATCGGCAGGATATGAAAATGCTCCGTGCTTTTGCTTGCAGGGACATACCGATATGGTGTGCGAAAAGGAGCTTTCATCAAGTCACGATTTCACAAAGGATCCGATAGATATATATGTCGAGGACGGTAAATTGAAGGCGCACGGTACAACGCTCGGCGGTGATGACGGCGCGGCAATATCGATTATGCTCGCTCTGCTTTCAGGAGATTACAAAACCCCTCGTTTGCAATGCCTTTTCACGGCAGAGGAGGAAACGGGACTTTTCGGTGCAGGCAGCTTTGACTACAGCCTTATCGATGCCGAATATATGATAAATATTGACGGTGAGGAGGAAGATGAGATTCTTGCTTCGTGTGCAGGCGGCTTGCGTGCAAAGCTTGTCAAGACTTACCCGACTTCAGACGCAGGCGAATGCTTCAAAATAACAATAAACGGTCTTGCCGGCGGTCATTCGGGCTCGGATATCCACAAAAACCGTGCAAATGCATCGCTTTTGATGTTCAGACTTATATCAAAGCTTTCGCCGTCCGACATCCGTCTTGCTTCTTTTGAAGGCGGAAGCAAGGAAAACGCAATAACTCCTTACGCAACAGCCGTTGTTGAATGTGACGGAAATATTCTTAAAAAAGCCGTTCTTGAGTTCAAGGCAGAAATTTCAAAAACGCTTACAGAAGAAGATAAGAACTTCGATGTGACTGTTGAAGATGCAAAAAGCATATCGGCTTTGTCAGCTGATGCAACCCGTGAGCTTGCCTCGCTTGCGCAAAATCTCAAAAGCGGTGTTATCAGAATGTCAGATGATGTCGAAGGGCTTGTCAGCACCTCGTCAAACCTCGGTGTTGTAAGACTTGAAAACGGCACTGCAAAGCTTTACTATTCCGTAAGGTCTGAGGATGATGACGAAAAACAGGCAGTTTGGGCTGAATACGAAGAAATTGCAAATAAAGCGGGCTATACAGCTGAAAGAGGGCAGGAGTACCCCGGCTGGAAGTTCAGACGTGAGTCACATCTGCGCACCTTGTATGCCGATGCATACAAAACGGTAAGCGGCTGTGATATAAGAGTCAATGCTATCCACGCAGGACTTGAATGCGGTATAATATCCGGTGCGCTTCCGAATCTCGATATAATCGCAATAGGCCCGAAGATGGAATATGTGCATACAACAGCGGAGGCTATGGACATAGATTCCTTTGCACGTGTGTTTGAAACAGTCAAGCTCTGTCTTGAAAGGGCAAAGGATATATGAGCAAATCCGTATTGACACCGGAGGTCTTTTGCCGTTACAATAGCTTTTTGCTTGAAAAATTAAGCTATATGTTAAATCACGTTCCCGATTTTATAACAGAGGAATTTGTAAAAGATCTGTCACAGGACGGCAAAATATCCGAAAGAGATATTTGTGCGGCGGTGATAGCGAGGGCATCCGGACTTGATATTGATAAAATACCTGCACATCATGAGCTTTATAAAAGCTACTTTTTTGATACCGTTCATCTGCTCGACAGCGATGAATATAAAAATAACCTATATCTTAAAACCGTTAAGTTCCCGAAGATAAGGGGAGAAAAGTGGTCATTCGGTGAGGCTTCGTATAAGCCTTACGAAATGTTCGTCTGCGATGACTTCAAATATATGTCCGACGGACGTGTTATACCGCAGATAGGCTTTTTCGACACTGATTTTTCCTATCCCGTGGTATACGAAAACGGCAGGGAATGGATGACGGTCACTCCGAATGAGATAAACACGATGAAAAAGCCCATAGAAAAAGCACACGGACGCGTGCTTACATACGGGCTTGGACTCGGATATTTTGCGTTTATGGTATCGTGCAAGGACGATGTTTCGTCTGTAACGGTCGTTGAACGTGAGGATGAAATAATCAAAATGTTTTCGAAGCACATTCTTCCTCAGCTTACGTGCGGAGATAAAATAAAAATCGAAAAAAGCGATGCGTTTGAATATGCTGAGCAAAAAGCACCGCATGAAAGTTTTGACTTTATATTCACAGACATCTGGCACGATCCGTCAGACGGTGTAATGCTTTATAAAAAAATGAAGCAGTACGAGCACCTCTGTCCGAATTCCGAATTTATGTATTGGATATACGAAACGCTGAAATATTATATGTAAAAAAAGGTGCTCATTCGGAAATCGTTTTCCGAATGAGCATCCGCATTTTCTTTATTAAGGTATAATAATATTATTTTTAGCAATTTCAAGTAAATAATCTCCGCTTTTTAAAACGGATGCGACCTCAAATGAATTTTTTGGAATGTCACGGCAACGAAGCGCGGCAAGTCCGTCACGTCCGGGGTTATGAAAATCCGTTCCTGCCGTTACTATCGATATGCTGTTGTCACGTGCGAATCTTGATGCAAGACCGACCCTTGAATTGTGTCCGGGGTGCATATTGTAAATTTCAACACCGTCAAGAAGCTCCGCTTCTGTAACTTTCATACCGTCACGGAACGGATGTGCTTGTAAAAATACACTGTCTTCAAGTTTCAGCTCACGTCTGAAATTTTCAACTCCGTAGGGAAGCAGGTCGTAAACTGCACGAAGTATATTTTCATCAACACCGTAAATGAGATAATCGTTGACGTTTTCCGTAAAACGTATCTCTGCTCCGAGTAAAACCGTAAGCCCAAGCTTTTCACCTGTTTGCCTTGCAAGTTCATAGTCATTTATATATTTTTCTATATATTCATTTTTGTCTTTGCTGTCGCGGTATGTGAAATGATTTGTTATTACGATTCCGTTATATCCGAGCGAGTGATATATTTTTGCC
>JAZRTS010000100.1:0-2062 GCA_045652135.1 Eubacteriales bacterium
AAGCTGTTCATATTCTGCCTGATGAAACGAATCATCAATGCCCACAAAATTTACTCCGCCCACAATATGCGAATTATAAAACATACCGTCACAAAGCTCACCGCCCATTATCTCAAGGCTTTTTATGCGGTGTGCCATATCCTCTTTTGAACCGTCATATCGACAATATTCGTGGTTGCCTGCGACAAACAGAACTTTATCGTTTTTCAGAAACTCTCTTGCAAATTCAACACAAGGCTTTGAAATAAAATCAATAAGATCCCCTGAATGAACGATAATATCACAGTTTTTTTCGCCGTATTTCATCAGCTTGTTAAGATTGCGCACACTTCTTTTTTCATTACGTGTTTTTCCCTTGTCTATAATATTTTTTGTGTCTGTTTCGCAATAAAAAGGAAGATGTGAATCTGTAATATGTAAAATCTTCAAAGGTTTTTCAAGACCGATTTCTATAATGTTTTTCTTGATATTAAGCATAATTAATTTTGTTTCTCCTTAAACAAGCTCGGATTCGTGATGGGTTTTCGAAATTCTCGGTGCTGCCCCCGTGAGATGTGAAATATCACGGTATTCACCTTCATAATCAGCAAACAGACTCGCGGGAATTTGTGAGGTCCAACCCATTTCGTCAAATTCGGGAGGCTCTATTCCCATAGCATAAAGCACAATGGCGGCAAGGTCACGGATATTCATTTCTTCTGGTTCGGTTTTATTTATTCCCTTGCCTGTTGCGGCAAAGGTAACATATTTTTCTTCATCTGTCCATCCGCCGTGACTGCCCTTGCAGTTTTCATCATTTGTACCGCCATGGTCGGAAATAACAACAAAAAGTGTATCTTCAAGCATTCCGGCATTTTTGACTGCAGAGTAAACATCGCCGATAAGCTTATCAACCTCGTGAATACGCTCAATAAAAGCAGGAAGGCCGTAACCCGCCCTGTGACCCGCACCGTCAACGCTGTCAAAATGAACAAACAGAAAATCGGGTTTGTTTTCAATGATATAATCGCAGACAATCGGTGTCAGTTCATCGTCGTGTGCCGTGGCGTGAGAAACACCGATATTGTTTTCAACTATACCGTAGGTGATGGGATTCCAGTCACAGTATGAACCGAGAACGGCATCGGGATATGCTTCTCTGATTCTTCTGAAAAGCGAAGGGAAGGGAGAATTCACATCATAGGGAACAGAAGAAACTATACCGTTTGTAAGCCCGTGAATTTCAGGACCAACGCCGATAAGCATTGAACCCCAGCACTCTGCACTGATGGTGGGTTTTGAAGAAAGAGCTTTATATGTGATTGCACCGTTTTCAAATATTTTGTCAAAGTTCGGTGTGTCGGCATCTTTAAACCAACTGCCTGCACCGTCAACGCCGATAACCGTTACATGTGAGTATTTTCTTGACATAGACAGTTCTCCTTTTAAATGAAGAACCTCCCTGCATTTTAAGGGAGGTTCCGATTTGTATCAGTCCCATTTCTTGTTCATAACAACAAATGTCATTCTTTCCTGAATGCTCGGTCCGCCATGACCTGTGCCGATTCCGCCGTGGTCTGAAGTAACGATAATAAGCCAATCTTCCGTTTCATAAGTTTCTCTTGCTTCGATGGCTTTGATTACTTCGTAGCCGTAAGCATCCTCTGTCTTGAAACCATCTTTGTAAACGGGGTTATTGAACGTAAAACCGAAATCATGTCCTGCAGAATCTGTGTTTTCATAAATAATAAGCACAAAGTCTGCGCAATCTGCGCTTGTTATTTCTTCCATGGCACCTGTATGAATATCTTTTTTGTTTCTGCGAAGGTTGAAATCGATATCGATGTTGTTTTCTTCGCAATATGCTTTTTCGTCTTTGTATGTTGAGTTGCTGTTTGTGAAGTGACCTTTCCACTTAGTGATGAATGCGGCATCGTCAATAACATCTTCTTCAATAAGCGAGGTCATAAGCATTTTGGGTTCAACCGTTTTTGTTATTCCGTTGCCGGTTATTCCGTGCACATCAGACCATACACCCGTAAGCATTGAGCACCAGCCGGGTGCAGTTGAAGTTGCCTGAGTG
>JAZRTS010000101.1:0-15861 GCA_045652135.1 Eubacteriales bacterium
AGATAGATTTCACCCAAAAGGACGGCAAAGAAATTATTTACTTCACCGTTGAGAACGAGCTTGTTGAAAATGAGCGCACAGGCGAAAAATATCACAGCATCGGCGCAGCGGCGGAAGCTGCCGAAGACGGTGACACACTGAAGGTTCTTTACGATCACCAGGTGTACGTAAAGCCCGAAACAATATCAAAGGACGTAACCGTTGACCTTAACGGATACACCGTATACGCTTGGAAAAGCTTCAATGAGACCCCTGCCACAATGTATAACATAGAGGGTGACGTTACCTTCACAAACAGCTCTCAAAGCTCCGAAGGCAAGCTTGACGCAAGCAAAAAATCCAATTCAACTGTATTTACTGTCGGAACAGTAATTGGCTCAATACCGGGTACGCTCACGATAAAAGACGGTTCTTACTACGCTTACGGTAACATTGCAACCGTTCAAACAGGCGAGCTGTACATTGAAGACGGATACTATGAAGCAACCGTTGTTCAAAATAAATATGCGCTTGACTGTAACGATGCAAATTACAATAACGGAACAGCATCGATAACTCTGACGGGCGGTACGTACAAGAACTTTGACCCCGAATTCTGCAGTGCAGAAGGTACGGGAACAAACTTCTGCGCGGATACGCACAAATCGCTCGAACTCCCCGAGGACACGTGGAAGGTCGTTCTGAAGGATCCCGTTTACGTTTGTATAAACGTACGTACGCGTGTTAAATATGAATCGGTTATACTCGGCTTGAGCGAAGCAGAGCCGGGCGACACGATACAGCTTATCACATCAACCGACGACAGTGACGTGCTGGTTTACGACACAATGTCTGTTGACCTTAACGGATTCACGCTCACAGTAAACAACATCATAAGTATTGGCAACGCAAATGTTTATGACAGCACGAATAATGCGGCAAACGGCTATGAAGCAAACAGCTTGCTGAGGGTAAAAGGAAGTATGATACTTTCGGAATCTAACAAAAATGCGGAAACTAACAGTCAGGCAGTTCCCGTATACGTTCCCGAACATAGCGGATACATATTTGTTGACTTCCTGTTTAACTGCAATAATGAAAAACAAAACGAAATATCAAGAGTAAATGCACTCGTTACCTCAAGAACATTCGAGGTTGTAAAAATGCTTAAGGACGGCGCCGAGATGCTTGACCTTGAAATCGTTGTACGTATTACGGTAAACGGCGATGACAGCCAAACAAAGAATTTCGTTTTCTCTGAAACTACCGTAAAGAACGTAATGCGTTCAAACGGCGGCAAGTTCAATTTGTTTGACCGTATGTTCTATGCAAACTTCACAGGCCTCGATGAATTTGACAGCGTTACTGCAACAGTAGCCGTAATTGCGAATGAAAATGTTATTGATATGGGCACCATGCTCACCTTGAAGTGATAAGGAGAAAAGAAAGATGAAAGAATATATAAAGCCCGAAGCAGAACTCATTGTCTTTGAATCGGAAGATATCACAGCTGTCACAGATCTTTACAAGATAAACTTTGACGGCGGAGATATAAGCAATATCCTCAATTTAGGCGAGGAATGGTTCGTATAATCAACGCATAACAAAAAGGGTTGACTCAAATTCGGTAGCAATTACCGAAAATGAGTCAACCCTTATAACTTTAAGGATAAATATTCCGTATGGGAGGATAATATTCTCCGCATAAAAAGGCAAAAACGGTTTTCAAACAAGCGCTATCGCCTCGGCATCACGTTGAATGGGATAAAGAAAACGTGATTTTATTCCCCGTACGTTATGCCGATGCCTGCTGTCTCATTCATAATTATTTTTTCGCCAATGAATTCGGGGCCGCCCGTGTACGGATCATATTTACAAAGTGCAGGGCCGTCAAGGTCAGCCTTGGTAATTATGCTTCTGCCTGCGGCGAGGTGCGCGGCGGCTGATACGGCAATTTTGCTTTCAAGCATACAGCCTGCCATACATTCAACACCGTACGTTTCGGCAATACCGCATATTTTAAGCGCTTCGTGTATTCCGCCCGTTTTCATCAGCTTGATATTAATAAGGTCTGCCGCGCGGTTCTTTATAAGCTCTATGGCATCGCGCACCGAAAATACGCTCTCATCTGCCAGAATCGGTGTTTTTACGTGGTCGGTCACGTATTTAAGCCCCTCAAAATCGTCGGCTACCGTCGGCTGCTCAACAAGCTCAATATCAAGACATTCCGCCTCCATCGCGGATATTATCGACACAGCCTGCTTTGCGCCCCAGCCTTGGTTTGCATCGACTCTCAGAAGTATGTCCGAGCCTACCGCATCACGTATTGCCTTCATGCGCTCAACGTCTCCGCGTCCGTCCTTGCCGACCTTTATTTTAAGCGTCGTAAAGCCCTCTGCAACTGCTTTTTTTGCATCCTCAACCATAACGTCAACGGGATTTACGCTTATCGTAAGGTCAGTCGTTATAACGTTTCGTCCACCGCCGAGCACTTTATACAAGGGCATTCCGCACTTCTGCGCAAAAAGGTCATAAACAGCCATATCGACAGCCGCCTTGGCAGACGTATTTTTCTTTATACAGCCGTGCAGTTTTTTCATTATGCCGTCGAGGTTTTCAATATCGTAACCTATAAGAGAGGGGCGTATAAAGTCCTCTATCGCTCCCAATATGGACATTTTCGTATCACCCGTGATAACTGCCGTGGGCGGTGCTTCGCCGTAGCCGACCTCACCGGTATCGGTAATTACCTTAACGATAATATCGTCAACGCAGTCCGTCGTGCGCAAAGCTGTTTTAAACGGTGTCACAAGCGGTATTTTTATATTCTCTGTCTTTATATCTATTATTTTCATACTTATCTCCTTGAATGAGGTTAAATAAATAATACCACCGTTTTTGAAATATGTCAAGATATGTTATCGTAACATACAAACCCCTTTTAAAACGAAGCATCACTCGCACACTCGGTGACGCGAAGTGTTTGCGGCGCAAACGTGAAGTAAGCTCCGTTAACAAACGGAGCTTACTATTTAAGAAATAGAATAATTGATTATTTGTTATAAATTCCGCACAGCCAATATATGACGTGGGAGGCAAAGCCGTGGTTACAGCTTGCGCAGGTGGTGTCATTTTCCCAGAGCGTGCCTGTTTTGTCTGCCATCATTTCAAAATATCCTCTGATATTTTCCGTGACTTTATCGTAAAGTCCGTATCTGTAAAGCAGTTCAAGGCGCAGATAGTTACCTATAAACGCATTTGCAAACGGTATACGCTCCCACTTACGTGTTTGTTTTCTTTCGGGGCCGAAGTCGCTGACGAGAGTATCCCAAAGTTCGGGATACAGCTCAGGCGTTGCGATATCGGTGAAAAATGCGTAATACTGACAGCTTTCGGTGCATTTGCCCGATAAAACAGGCTCACCCGATGCATCATACACGGCATTGTCGCAGAAAAAGTCGCCCATAAATGAGTAATTACGGATAGTTTCCGCAAGCTCGTCAGCCTCTCTTTCAAGTGCCTCGTCGCCGTACAGCTTCGCAATACAACGCTTGAATTTGCAGTAGAGCATATTTGACGGGAATGAAATATCCTGCGTCAGCTTATTTGATTCCGACCATTCGATGAATACCCAGCTTTCAAGCTTGCTCAGAAGCCCCTCGTTGTTTTCAAACGTTTTCAAGAACGCAAGAAGCGCATAAACTCTGTCACGGCAAGCATCCACAAGCTCACGGTCGCCGCTTCTTTTCAAATATTCCTCAAGCTCAACGGCAAACCACATCGCCCAGTTCGGGATATATTTTGTGTCATTGTGGTCTGACGGATAGCACATCGGGAGCATTCCCTCAGGGATATATCCGAACTTTTCGGGAAGAATGAAATTTTCGATAAAGTTGCGTTCAACAGCCGTTTTGCCTGTCAGCGCATACTCAACACGGGAGGTGAAAAAGCTGTCGCACAGCCATCCTGCACGCTCGCGCGAGGGACAGTCCATATAGATGTCAAGCGTGTTCTGGCAGAACGTTGATACCGCCGCATCGTATATTTTATCAAGCACGGGATCGTTCATTTCAGGTCTTTGCGCCGTTATTTCGCCTCTGTTGAATTCGTAGCGGCGGAGTGAAACCTCATCGATATACGCATCCGCACCGAGGGAAATTACGTTTATGTATCTGTATGAATAAGGCTCAAGGGTAAAAAGGTCATAAACACCCTCTTCAAGCTCCCACACGACAACGCTGCACGTTTTCAATCTGAACGGATCGGCTCTGCCGTCGGTGAGGATTTCATCAAATCCGACGACGATCGTCGTTTTTTCACTGCATCTTACCTTAAGCTCGATAAATCCCGTAAGCTCCGCGCCCATATCGAATACGGCGTACGAATCCTTTTTCAGCTTTGCGCCCGATGCTTCAAAATTTCCCGATGCCTTTTCGTAAAAATCAAGCTTGCCGTATTCGTTTGATGAAAAATATTCAAGCTCATCTACCGTATAGCCCTTGAAAATGGGGGAAATATTTGATATCGATCGGTCGGTATAGTATTCCGTTTTTTCACTTTTTCCGATGTCACCTGCTGACAAAATGCTCTTTGCAAGGTCGATTTGATAATCGGGATAAGGCACGCACCTTTGCAAAAATTTGCCGGGGAAAACCTCTGCAAGCTCAACAGGTGTTATTTCGGCATCTGCGTTTGTTTCTATTGTGTTATAATCGGATGTGTAGCGGTACACCTCCGAAAAAGTCCTCTGAAAAGAATATCTTTGCGTATATTTCAGCTTCGCTGTGTATGGGATAGCATCAAAATTATATACGCCCGTTGCGGAAATACATTCCGTACCCGAAACAAATTCGGCGCAGAGAAACGGTACACCCTCGGGATATTCAAAATTGTTTACGTTATAACCAGCTGTAAGCACGGAAATAACGTTTTTTTCTTCCGTCAGATATTCATCAAGACAAATTTCGTCAACTCTGTAAAATCCGTGCGCCGCGCGCGCAGGGCCAGAAGCAACGAATGTGCCGTTGACACACAGCCTGTAACAGCAGTTGCAGGCGATCTTTATTATACCTGTTTTGTTTTTGACAACGCTTCGGAATAAAAGCGTGTGGTTCATTTCCTCGGTCTTCCCTGCCTGCCATACAGGCAAGGCTTCCGTAAAACCGTTATATTCAGAAAAATTCATTTTTTCACCTTTTTGGAGAATTTAAAAACAAAAAACCCGCCGAGCCGTGTAATTGAGCATTGAGAAACCCTGCATTGCAGGTTGGTGTCCTCTTCCGAACTTCGTGCTACCAACGTCCGAATATATCGTGCGCCATAGGCTTGAACAGGAAATATTCGGGAGGTCTGCATTCCCGTGTCGGAAAGCCCGGACTCCATAGTTCTCTTGTGGGTTTTAACACCCAATTATCACTAACCGAGCAGGAAATTTGTATTTTCCTTTTAATTATTCGTCAACGCCGTAATCTGCTTCGGAGAACAGCTCTTCTTCAAAAATATCTGCAACCGCATCAAATTCGTCATCGTCATCGACGGTCGTAAATATGTCATCGCCGTTTTCGTCCTTGTCAGCCTTGAGTATAGTATATTCAACGCTGTCTCCGCCGTTACCCTCTGTCATGGGGATAACCGCGAAATATATTCCGCCTTCATATTCACAGCTTCCGACAACTTCAAAATCGGTTTCAACACCGTCTTCGTCAGTAAGAGTGAATATATCTGCATTTTCAAACAATTCTTCTGCCATACCTATATTATCCTTTCGAATATAAATTTATACCTCTTGTGTTTTTGATTATATCACTTTTCGGGTGTTTTGTCAATACGGAATCATATACGAATGAAATAAGCGCCCCCGTCCGCCCCCCTCGGACAAGGGGTGCACACCGCAAGCGGTGTGTACTGAATATGGAATTATCCAATTTAATTAAACCTTGTAAGTGAGGATATTATCTTCTTGCGTAAATGGCAAAATCCGGATTAGTATTTAGGTAAAATCCACATCAAATGCTTTATTAATTTGTGTCAAAATAAAATCTATAGTGTTTATTTTCTCAAACTTATTGACTTTACAACGCAATTATTGTATACTTTACTCAGATGTTATAACGATGACCGATATAAAAAGCTTAAAAATACTTACCTTTGGTCGAGAGGATGAGCAATTGAACCTCAAAAAACTTAGAAACAAAACAAATATTTCCAGATCTTGCAATTCATAAATTCGTTTTTGATAACTATTACGATTTAATAAAATGGAATCATCTAACAATACACTGCAAAAACAGTATTATTTTGATCTGCACACTTTATATTATTAATTTAACACAGAAAGGGTCGTCTTATGTTTGATTTTAGTGATACTTCTTTTGTTTTGGATATAGGAAATCTTTTAGCCACAGTTATTTTATCTGTTGCGGGTATTATAATTTCAGTTTTGCAAATGCGAAGCGAGAAAAGGGAAAAGAAAAAATCAGAAGAAATAGCACAAAAAGAAAATGAGTCAGTTAAAAAATTAAAAGATGCTATTTCGTTACAAAATGATATCGCTGAAATGAGTTCAAAACAACAGATTTTGCAATCAAAGTTAGCTTTTTTATATTCATCCTTAAATGTTGTTGATTTTTATAACACAGTAAGGTATTTTTCCGAAAATGATTTAAATGAACTTATAAAAATAGACAAAGTCTTTGATTGTTTATTGGGAAATGATTTACCAAAAAACTCAAAGTATTTTTCAGCATTGCAAAGTCAAATCGTGTTTAACCTGTACAATGAATATCGCAGCAATTGTCACCCAGAGATGGTGAATTTGCAAAATAAAACTCTTTATCTAATCGATAAGCTGAACAAAAAAATATCTGATTTTAAAAATGATAACATTTCAGTCGAAGATAAATCAAGCATATTTTTCGATTTAATTACGCTTTTCGAAGATGTTTTAAAACATTTTAACACTTGCAATTCAAAGTACAACTCTATGATTAATTCGCTTTATTTTTTCGAAAAAACATTTTGATGGAGAACCAAATGGTAGATTTCAGGTCAGTTGTTAAAGTTTTATCAAATACAATAACGGGTTTTAAAAATAATCAAAAAAAGTGGGATATCGTTTTGAAATATGGGAACAACATGTATAAGGAAGATTTTTCCGTTTTGTTGAAACAAAATATTATTGATACCTTGTATGAAATCCACGAATCAAAAGAAAAAATTTTGGCAGGTATACTTGTTTTGATGACCGAAGTTCAAAATAAAAATAACCAACTTTCTGGCATTTATCTTCCGGCGATAGAAAATATTAGAAATAATGCATATGCTGTTGCAAGTATAGAACTGCATAAAAGCATTATAGACTACGGTACTCAAGTGAATCAAAGTATAGAGTTTTTTAAAACTACTGATGGGCAAATTTATGAAAATCAACTTTCTGAAGCAGACAAGATACTCAATTTGTGGCAAAAAATTTTGACAGAAGTGAATGAAATAATTCAATTGATTCAATCCATCGAGAATAACGTTCTTATTCTTATGAAATATTAAGAATTCATTCCATTTCCATACATTTCTGATTAATTAAAAACGAACTAAAGTCAAACCTCTTTTAGTTCATTTGTGGTATTAATTTTCAAAATGAATGTTGGGCGGTGAAAAAATGAAACTGTATCAGAGAATACGTGATTTAAGAGAAGATGCCGATAAAAGCCAAGAAGAAATTGCAAAAATTATAGGTACAAGTCAATCATATTACGCTCAATATGAAAACGGTAAAAGAGCAATTCCGTTTGAACGAGTAATTATTTTGGCTGAATATTACAATGTTTCACTTGATTATATTGCAGGATTGATAGACACCCCGAGAAAAATCAAATAACCGATTTATACGGATAAAAGACAGAGGATATTTTATATTCTTTGTCTTTTTTGCTGTGAATATATATTTCCGCAAGGAAATATGCGCCCCGTCCGCACCCCCTCGGACAACAGGGGCGCACACCGCAGGCGGTGTGTGTTGAATGAAACGCTTTCGGTTATTATATATGCGGGATACGGTGTTATTTTTCAAAATCTTTACAATATAAATTATATAATATGTTTATTATAAAGGAAGTATGAGTTATAATGAGGGGTGGATTTATGTGATTTATGACATAATGTGAAAAATACGTATGATATTTTGGAGGCGTTATGAAAAAATATACTTTTACAGCCCTTGCGGTCGCTGTGCTTATTGCCCTTTCATCGTGCGCGTCATCTGTGGGGGGAGATTCCGAAACACTCGGCACACCCGATACTCCCGCCGTTACAACGGATGCTTCAACAAACGAGGTGACAGACGCTGAAACACAGAGTGCCGAAACGGAAGCGGCGACAGACGATTACATAGTATCGGACAGCCCCATTGAGCTTCGCCGTGAAATAGATGCCGAATATGCCGCACTTCTTGACGTTGATTCATCCCTTGTGCTTTATGAAAAGGGCGGAATAGATACAAAAATTTATCCTGCCAGCACGACGAAGCTTGTAACCGCGCTCGTCGCGCTTAAATACTGCAAGCCCGAAACCGTGTTTACCGCAGGCAAGGAGCTTGAGCTTGTACGTCCCGGCTCGTCGCTTGCGTATATACTCAGAGGGCACAAACTGAAGCTTGATACACTTATTGCAGGTATGCTTATGAAATCGGGTAACGATGCGGCTTATGTCGTTGCCGCAGGTGTCGGCGCTGAAATATCAGAAGATAAGGACATCACACCCGGTGAAGCCGTAGAGGTTTTCGTTGATGAAATGAACCGATTTGCAAGAGAAAACGGTATGACGGGCACTCATTTCACCTGTCCCGACGGCTTCCATGATGATGAGCATTATACAACTATGCGCGATATGTTCACCGTTGCAAAACTTTCCGTGCAGAGTGACGTGATAATGAAATACACGAAGACCGTAGAGGAGAAATTTTACTACGTAAGCGGTGAAAATATAACGTGGACAAACACGAATGCGCTTATAAACCCGAACAGCGATACGTACTACAAGTACGCAACGGGACTTAAAACGGGTACGACGGGACAAGCAGGCAACTGCTTGCTCGCAACGGCAGAAAAAGACGGCAGGGTTCTGGTTGCATGCGTCTTCCGCCATCCTGATTCAAACGGAAAATTTGCAGATGCGAAAACACTGTTTTCCGCAGTTCTCGGAACGAGATAAGAAAGGACAGTTATGATCAAAATATTACACTGCGCCGACATACATCTTGACAGCCCCTTTTCACTGTCTGACGTTAAAAAGGCGAATACAAGACGCGCGCTTCAAAGAGGTACGTTTACATCGATCATGCTTTACGCACGCACCGAAAAGGTTGACCTGATGCTTTTGCCCGGTGACATTTTCGATACGGAATACGTAACGCGTGACACGGCAGCTTTGCTTGTCAAGGAGTTTGAGCAGGCATCGGGATGCCGTTTTGTGATAGCCCCCGGCAATCACGACCCGTTTTCGGAAAATTCCCCCTACGCAAAGCTGAAATTCCCCCCGAACGTTTACATCTTCAATTCTCCGTCGCTTACGAAATTTTCGTTTGACGACATAAACACGGACGTTTACGGCTTTGCCTTCACGTGCGATTCTATGGCGGTGAATCCCTTTGCGGGACAAAAGCCGACCGACGGTGACAGAATAAATATTTTATGCTGTCACGGTGATACAACGCCCGGCTCACACACCTGCCCCATAACCGTATCGGATATTGAAAATTCGGGATTCGACTATGTCGCGCTCGGTCACATACACAATTCAACCGGCGTTCAGAAGGTCGGCAATACATATTACGCGTACAGCGGATGTCCCGAGGGCAGAGGCTTTGACGAATGCGGTAAAAAATCCGTTATCCTTGCCATTTTCGCAAAGGAAGGCGGACATTTCCACGGAGAATTTGCCGCAAAGCAGATGTCAAAGCGCCGTTATGAGAAGATAACCGTTGATGTAACGGGTGCACAGACAACGCCCGATGTTACCGAAAAGGTCAGCGAAGCCGTCAAAGAGGGTAAATTTGATGCTGACACAACGCTCCGCGTAACACTTACAGGCAACGTTTCCCCCTCGCTTATCATTTCAACGAAGGCACTTGAGGAATCTGTTCCGGGGCTTTACTATATCGAGGTTATTGACAAGACACGTCCGTGTCCAGAAATTGCCGATCTTGAGGATGATCCCACGATAAGAGGCGCATTTTACGGTGAGCTCAGAGAAAAATTGCAGTCGTCTGACGAAAACGAAAAAGCCACAGCAGAGCGTGCGCTCCGTTTGGGACTTGCCGCGCTTTCGAGAATGTAGGAGGGTGTTATGGTAATAAATCAAATACACATTGATGCCTTCGGCAAGCTGTCGGATGCGGACATTTCGCTTACTGACGGACTGAATATAATCGAGGGTAAGAACGAGTCGGGTAAATCCACGCTCGGCGCATTTATCAAATTCATATTTTACGGGCTTGATTCAAAGGAAAGAACCAAGCATTTCCCTTGGGGAAAAAGCACGGCGGGCGGTTATATAAAGCTGTCACATAAAGACCGTGACTACACCGTGCGCCGTGAGCTTATACTGCTTCAGAAGGGCGTCAAGGAGGAGGTCTGCATCACCGATGACGAAACGGGCGCCGTTGTATTCAAGGATGCACAGCCGTGCGACGTGTTCCTTGGTGTTAATGAAAGAGTTTTTTCAAGCACGGTATTCGTCGGTCAGATAAACGGCGCATACGTTGACGGCGGAAAGCTTTCAGATGCCGTTGAAAACATACTGTTTTCGGCTGACGAGGTTACAAACACATCAAAAGCGCTGAAAAAGCTTGACGAAATGCGTGTTGCCCTGCTTCACAAAAGCAAAAAGGGCGGGCTTATTTATGAGCTTGGCGAAAAGATCGCCGACCTTGAGATAAAAGAGGTCGAGTGCCGCCGCGCAAACGAGGCTGTATTCGAGCTTGAGAACAAACTCCGCCAGGCAAAGCAGAAAAAGGAAGAAAACACCAAAAATACAGAGGAGCTGGCGGCAAAGATCGACGAATACGAAGCGTATTCGGCTATTGAACGCAAGCAAAGAACAGCAGAGCTTGCAAACGAAGCCGACGCGGCAAAGAAAAAGTACGAGGAGCTTGAAC
Organism: Eubacteriales bacterium; assembly: GCA_045652135.1. Lineage (GTDB taxonomy): Bacteria > Bacillota > Clostridia > Oscillospirales > CAG-272 > RGIG7213. The sequence continues at coordinate 11,132 of JAZRTS010000101.1, forward strand.
AGTCCCTTACGAAAAACGGATTTTTACCCGATGCCGCTTACGTTTCCTCTCTTTATTCACTTCAGAATGATATAAATACGCAAAGAGAAGAATTGAAAGAAGCCGAGGAAGAATTTAAAAATGCCGAAAACGAGCTTTCGTCTTTCCTTGACGAAGCGCAGATAATCGACAAGATAAATTCAGAGGGCGGAAAGATGTATATCGAGGAAGACCTCGCAACGCTCAAAAAACAGCATAAGCGTTTGATGACATGGGGTATAATCTGCCTTGTTCTCATCGTTTTGTTCCCCGTAGGTATTGCACTTTTGATGTCGGCAAAGAAGAAAAAGAAGCTTATTGAGGATTTCCCGAAGAAATTCGGCTGTGAAACACAAGAACAGCTTGACGATATCCTTGACGGCATCGGCGAAAGAGAAAAAGAAATAAACCGTCTGCGCATGAAGATAGAAAACGCAGGCACGAAATGCAGCGATATCCGCTGTAAAATTGCGAAAACGGAACAAAAAACGGAGGAGCTTACCGATAAATACAAGCCCATCTCCGAGGTAACCGATACGTCGATATCCGACGCGGCAAAGGAAGCGGAGGATGCTATAAGCGCAATAGCCGCCGCACGTAACGAGTACGAAAAGAAGCTTTTTGCCGCCGAAGCACTTGCAAGAGAAACAGCTGACATCGATATTGCGGAAGTAAAGTCGAGAATAAAAGGCAAGCTGAAACTCGGTGAGGTCGAGGACTTTGATCCGACGGAGCAGAAAAGACGTCTTGCGTTCTTGCAAAAGGCGACAGAGTCGCTGAATGAGCGCATAATATCCCTTGAAAAGGAATTTTCCGCACTCACCGCAACCGTCAAGGATCCTGCGGCTATCGCCGACGAGCTTTCATCGCTTCGTCCTGCTTATGCCGAAGCGGTTGCCGAATACAAGGCTTGCGTGCTTGCATACGAATCGCTTGAAAATGCATCAAAGACGCTTCGCGACGGTGTTTCCCCGAGACTTGCGAAGATCGCAGGCGGATTTATGGAAAAGCTGTCGGGAGGTAAGTATACTTCACTCGGCGTTGACGGCGAATACGGGCTTACTTTTACCGAAAACGGCTCATCTCACCCTGTTTCCGCTTTCAGCGCAGGCACGGGCGACCTTGCGTATCTGTGCTTGCGTTTCGCCCTGACCGACGTACTTTACAGAGATGAAAAACCTCCGATGATATTTGACGATACGTTTGCACGCATCGACTCGGAAAGACTTACGAACATACTCGCAACGCTTTCATCAATGGGTAAAATGAAGTGGCTTCAGCCCATCGTCTTCACCTGCCACGCACGTGAGGCAACACTCACATCGTCATACGGCTTTGTGAATGTTGTGAAAATATGATTTTCCGATTATATAAAACTGTAGGGGACGATGCCAAGTGGTTCGCAAAGTGAACTACACGTCCTGTATAAAATGAACAAAAACATATTTCCGTCAGGAAACAGGAGCGCCCCGTCCGCACCCCCCCACAGTTCGTTTGCATACGCAGTTGCAAACGAACTGCCCTGCGGACACAGGGGCGCACACCGCAAGCGGTGTGTATTGAATGAAATGAACGATAAGGATAAAAAATGGCAAATACAACGTATTCCGAATTCAAGGAAAAACTGACAAACGTATTTACTCTTTGCGGTATTGACATGCCGAGTGAAGAAAAAATAAATAAGCTTTACGAGCTTGCGGAGCTTTTGACCGATTACGGCAAAAACGTGAACTTAACGGCAATAACCGACACCGACGGCATAATTTTAAAGCATTTTGCCGACTGTGCGGTACTGTGCGACACCGTGCCCGAAAATGCACGTGTGATCGACGTGGGTGCCGGCGGCGGTTTTCCGTCGTTACCGCTTGCGATACTTCGCGAGGATGTGAGGGTTATCTCGCTTGATTCAACGGCGAAGAAGCTTTCATTCATCGACCTTGCGGCGCAAAAGCTGTCGCTTGCGAACATCTCAACGATGCACGCACGCGCGGAGGAGGCGGCAAACGGTGTTTTGAGAGGCACGCTTGATTTTGCCTGTGCAAGAGCCGTAGCGTCACTTCCCGTTTTGTCGGAGCTTTGCCTGCCGTTTGTCAAAAAAGGCGGTATCTTCTGCGCAATGAAGGCGGACAGCGGACAGGAGCTTGAAATGTGTAAAAACACGTTTGCAAAGCTCGGAGGTGAGCTTGAGGGTGTTCGGGAAATAACCCTGACAAACGGAATTGAAACGCTTCACAGAACGCTGATAACAGTAAGAAAAACGGGCGCAACGCCCAAGCAATACCCCAGAAAATACAGTAATATAAAGGCAAAGCCGCTTATATGAAAATAATAGACCTTAAAACAAACACGGAAATACCGTCAGTTCCCTTCAGCACCTCTATTGCCGTCGGCAATTTCGACGGTGTGCATAAAGGACACCAAGCGCTTTTTGAGTGCGTGAGGAACGATTCAAAAGCCCTCGGCACAAAAAGCGCCGTGTGGAGCTTTGACGGCTTTTCGCCGAAAAGCCGCGGCAGGTGCATTACCCTGCCGTTGGAAAGACGTGAGCTTGTAGCAAAATGCGGTATAGATTACCTCATTCTTTATGATTTTGAAGACGTATGCACGCTTTCCTCCGAGGAATTTGTAAAGGACATTCTTATAAAAACGTGCCGTGCGGAAAGCGCTGTTTGCGGATTCAACTTCCGCTTCGGCAAGGGTGCGGAGGGCGACAGCGCCGCGCTTAAATCTCTGATGGAGCAAAACGGAAAAAGAGCATTTGTTATGCCGCCTTATGAAATTGACGGTGTGACGGTAAGCTCGTCGCTGATACGTGAGCTTATAAAAGACGGCAAGCCCGAACAGATAGAACAATACCTCGGCCGTCCTTTTTCGGTGTTTTTGCCCGTTGTTCACGGCAGACATTTAGGGCGAACCATTGATTCGCCGACAATTAACCAGAATTTTCCGCCCGAGCATATCGTGCCGAAATACGGTGTTTACGCATGTCGGGTCATAATTGACGGTGTAAGATACGGCGGTGTGTCCAATGTCGGTGTCCGTCCGTCGGTTTGCGAGGACGGCGTTTGCGTAAACTGCGAAACGCACATTTTCAATTACAGCGGAGATTTATACAACCGAGAAATAAGAGTTGAGTTTTTGCATTTTATAAGAGCAGAGCGAAAATTCCCCACCATTGACGAATTGAAAAAGGCGATAACAGCCGATAAAGTAACGGCAAAAAAATTGTTGGGGTTATAAAATAATTTCAAATGATGATAAGCGCCCGTCCTCCCCCCCTTCGGACTCAGGGCGCACCGCCGAAGGCGGTATTGACAGAGCTATATACCGTAAAATATATTTATGAAAATCCAATGAAATGGAATTTTGAAAAAGGAAAAACAAATGGATAAAACAAACATTCCCGCACCGTCGGCGCTTGCGTATTTCGGCGATGCCGTTTTGGAGCTGTTGGTGCGCGAAAGGCTGATAATGACGGGCATATCTAACGCAGGACAGCTTAATAAGCTTTCACGCGAATTTGTCACCGCACAGAAGCAGAGCGAATGTGTCGGGAATATTTTGCCGATACTTACAGAGGACGAAACGGATATTTTCAAGCGCGGACGCAATATGCACGGAAACCACCCAAAAAGCGCAAGCGTGTCCGACTACAGACGCGCAACCGGCTTTGAGGTGCTTATGGGCTATCTTCATTTTACAAATGAATTTGACCGCGCGAGGGAGCTTTTTCTGACAGCCTACAAAAATGAGCTTGAAAATTTAAACAATGAATAATTCTACTTATATTCCGAAATTAAAACGGTTTTTACCCGCAACGCTTTCGTTGCTTTTGCTGATTGTTTCCTCCGTTTTTTCATATTTTTCGCTCCATACGGAGTACACGCTTTCACTTACGCTTGCAGCTGCATTTTTCGTGCTTATCTCATTTCAGGTATTTTTCAGATATTGCCTGACGGAGCATATATATACCGTTTATAAGGGTATTTTCACCGTAACGAGGAAAACGGGAAAACAAACGGTTGTGATCTTTGAATTGGCCCTGTCACCCGAATATACCGTTTTGCCGAAAAAAGAAGGTAAAAAGCGAATAAAGACGGAAAAATGCAGGGTTATTTACCGCACAGCGAATTTGCTTCCGAAAGATAAATATTACATTTTTTATGACGGCCGTGCCGTGTGCGTGGAAATCGACGGCGAATTTGCGAAAACGGTTGAAGGATTTTTATAATGAACGTTAACGGGGAAAATCCAAAGCGTAAAGATTTACGTTTAAAACAATACAGTTACAGCACAAACGGTGCATATTTTGTAACCGTATGTACCAAAGACAGAAAAAATATTCTTTCACACATTGTTGCTGTAGGGGACGGCGCCCACGACGTCCCGTTGGAAACCAATAAAACAAAACAAAATTTTGCAGGCAATGCGCAAACAAAATTAACCCGTATAGGGAAAATAATCGAAAAAAATCTTTTGTCGAGTGAAAAAATATCTGGTGTGAAAATCGACCGATATGTTATAATGCCCGACCATATACACGCTATCATATTTATTGATTCCGATAAATATATTTCCGGGTCGTCGAGGGCGCCGACCCCTACAAATGAAATGATACCTCATATTATCTCGACATTTAAAAGATTCTGTGCAAAAGAAATCGGAGAAAATATTTTTCAAAGAGGATATTTCGACCACATAATACGTAACCG
>JAZRTS010000102.1:0-37539 GCA_045652135.1 Eubacteriales bacterium
TATATGGACCGCATACATACGGGTAAGGATACAATTTTTGAAGAAAAAAATATAGCTTATCTTGTGGAGCGTTCAGTAGAGTTCACGAAGCTTATGGCTGAAAAATAAATAAAAAGATACTCATTAAAGAGTATCTTTTTGTTTATCTGATTGATTTCTACAGGAAATCTCTGCATCCTCCGCCGAGTGGGTGGGGATGCAGAAGTATCAATCTCAGGTTGTCCGCAGGAAAAACAGTATTATCTTATATTGTTTTTCAAACGTAAGTTATCCGCAATCATGGCAATAAATTCACTATTTGTCGGTGTTCCCAATGAGTAAAACCTGTATTAATGATTAATTTAAAATAATTCTGCTATTTTACGGTTTAACTCACGTAAAACCTCCGTTGTCGGTTTAACTCACGGAAAACCTCTGTTTACAATATCATCTTATATTGTTTTTCAAACGCAAGTTATCAGCAATCATTGCAATGAACTCGCTGTTCGTCGGTTTTCCTCGGTTGTTTTGTATCGTGTAGCCGAAATAGGAGTTGAGAACGTCAACATCACCCCTGTCCCACGCAACCTCGATAGCGTGGCGTATAGCGCGCTCAACACGAGAGGGAGTTGTGCCGTACGTTTTTGCTACTTCGGGGTAGAGTATTTTGGTCACGGAGTTTATTATCGAACTGTCCTTCACCGACATAAGTATGGCACAGCGCAGGTATTGATATCCCTTGATGTGCGCAGGCACACCTATTTCGTGAATTATCTTCGTTATCTGCGTTTCCATTACGTTGTCATCAAGGGCAGGACGTGAAAATGAATCGCCGCCTCCGTTTTTCATCGCATAAAGCCGCCTCATACGGTCAATGAGAACGCTGAAATCAACAGGCTTCGTCATACAGTACGATGCGCCCGCTTCATCGGCTTCAATATAAATGTTTTGATTGTTTATCACTGACAAAATGATAAAGTCAGGGCAGCTGTCAGAGCCAAGCCGTTTCTTTGCTTCCTTTACGATATGTACTCCGTCAATTCTCGGAAGCCACGTATCGCAAAGTACAAAGTCATATTTTTCGTGTTTTATTTTTTCGAGCGCTTCTTCTCCGTTAGATGCTTCATCGACACTGCAATCTATGCTTTTTTTGAAATTTTCACGGCATTGCATTTTGAATTCAAGATTTGCATCTGCCACAAGTATCTTGATCTTCGGTTCCATAGTTATTTCCTTTCTGTAATATATTGGTTTTTACAGCACTATATTACCATATTCTGGAAATATTTGCAATACTTTTCTTTGCTTAAATTTCAACAAAATTTATATGCAGATGTTGTGCACAATGACTAATAAAATGTAAAAAATGGAAATAAATGGCGAATTATATCGTTATTTCAGTCCTCGCATACAGACTTTTTCGCTGTTATCGCTTTCAGTTTTTCGCAGTCAAATTTAGGTCTTCTGTCAAAGTAGAAAAGTCCGTTCTTTTCCTGATGCACGTCGGTCAGCTGTGTGTAGCAGAATGCACAGATCTGGTCATTTTCCAAAAGACTCGTTACAAGTCCGTCATATCTTTCGATAAAATCATCTGTGGTTTTCGGTGCGTTGCCGTAGCCCCAGCTTTCGGCTCTGTTTTCATTGTTTTCATCCCAATGCGCACCGCCGAATTCCGATACAAAGCAAAGCTCCTCCGTCATCATCAGGCCGACAAAATCGGGCTCATCACGAAGTCTTATAAGACGTGTGAATTTTTCAACATCCTGCTCGTACAAATGACAGTCGATCATATCGCAAGTGCCGTCAACGTGGAACCAGCCGCTGCAATCGATGAAAAGACGAGAAGGATCAGTCAGCTTTGTGAGGTTGTAAACTGCTTTTATAAGCTCGTTGTCCTGATTTCTTTGTGTTTCATTGAACGGACACCATCCGATGATAGATGGGTGATTGTAATCACGCTTCATTATCTCACACCATTCGCCGATAAAACCTCGCCAACCGTTGGGATTGGAGATGTCGAGCCCCCAGTTTGCGTGTTCATCCCATACCATATAACCGAGCTTATCACAATGGTAAAGGAATCGGGGTTCAAATATCTTCTGGTGTAGTCTTGCGCCGTTGTATCCGCAGCTTTGCGATATCAAAATGTCATTTTTGAGTGCTTCATCTGTGGGTGCTGTGTAAACACCGTCGGGATAATAACCTTGATCAAGAATAAATCTGCCGAATATGCTCTTGCCGTTTAAGTACATTCTGTGGTTGTTATACGATATTGTTCTGATACCGAAATAGCTGTAGACCGTGTCATCACCGAGTGTCAGTACAACGTCATAAAGGTTCGGGTTTTCTGTATCCCAAAGCTTCGGTTCTTCGATTTTAAGTGCCATTTTAGCAACCTTGCCGTCAACTGTGCATTCACCCTTTGCGACTGTTTTGCCGTCAAAAAGTATATCGGCTGACAATGTCATTCCGTGTGCTCTTTCGGTTTCGGCGGTTATCGTTACGTCACCCGTGGGGAGTGAATCGTATTTTACCGAAGTGATATAAGCCTTCGGAACGAATTCGAGCATAACTGTCTGCCAGATACCCGTTGTTCTTGTGTAGAAGCAACCGAATGAACTAAAGCGAGGGCTTTGCTTACCGCCGGGTTGTTTACCGGAACGTATATCGTCTTCAGCAGATATCGTTATTACGTTTTCGCCTGCCTTCAGCTTGCTTCCGATAGCAACCGTGATTGGGGTATAGCCGCCGATATGTTCCGTGCAGAACGTACCGTTTACCCAGATCTTTGTTTTATAGTCGCATGCGCCGACGGTCAAAATAATCTCTCCGGACAGCTGACTTTCGTCAAGCGTTATACGCTTTTTATACCATACACGGTTTAAAAAGTCAGTATTGGCGATTCCCGACAGCTCACTTTCAGGACAGAACGGAACGATTATTTTATCCGAAAGAGTTTCTTTTTCGATAAGTCCTCTTTCTTCTCCGCTGTTTCCGCCGTCAATTTCAAAATCCCATTCGCCGTTGAGGTTGACAAAGCTCTTTCTTTCGAATTGGGGATTGGGATGTTCGTTTCTCGGTATTGTATTCATAGTTATTCCTCTTGATTTTTTATTTTTTATTTGTTATAATTCCAAATGGTGTCTTTCATTCGTGAATATTCTGCCATTACGCAGTTGTGAAACAATCTGCGGAATCTGAATATTTTGTCATTTTCGCGTGTATAGTGAACTCTGTTTGTCATAAGCACGGCGAATAAGCTTGTTTTAGGGTCAACGAAAAGGGAATTACCGGTGAATCCCAGGTGACCGTATGTACCGTAAGGAAACATGTCGCCCGACGGTGATAACGGATTAGAGGAAAGGTAGAATCCGAGTCCTCTGTCTTCACCCGGTAACTCATGCGTATAATTGCAAATTGCTTTTTCGAACATGGCTGATGTGAGTATCGTTCTGCCGTTATATACGCCCTTGTTTGACAGCATCAGAGCGAAACGGCACACGTCATCGATGGTGGAAAATACTCCCGCATTTCCCAAAACACCGTGAGCGAAGCGTGCGTTTTCATCGTGCACTACGCCCTCAATATACTTTTGGCTGTGCGGTGAATATTCCTCACACACGCAATCGTAGCCCGAAAGCTTCGGATTGGTGGCGGGGTTATATCCCGTTGTCTTCATTCCGAGAGGGGAAAATACATATTCTTCTGCAAGTGCGTCAAGACTCTTGCCTGATACTTTTTCAAGTATCTTGCCAAGCAGAATATACCCCATACAAGAATATTCAACTCTTGTTCCGACAGGATATATAAGCTCGCTTTCAAGTATGGTTTTCAGTATATCATCAGGATCTTTACATACGTTATAAAGCTGTATATGAGCCTGCAAGCCGCTTGAATGTGTCATCAGCGATTGAATGTTTATATCCTTTTTGTCAGCAGGACAGTCGAAAAACCTCCCTACGGTGTCACCGAGGCAGATCATTCCGTCCTCTATCATTCGCAGCGCAACGGTCGTTGTTGACATAACTTTTGAAAGTGAAGCCATATCGAATAGTGTTACCGGTGTAAGCTTTGGCGCATTTTTTGGTATTTTTCCGTCGAATACCCCAGATGGCGCTTTCTCATTCATTATAACACGGCGATAGCCGTAAACACCTTTAAGGATGATTCCGTTACGGTCTCCCACAGCGTAAGCCGCACACGGGAAAACATTGTCTTTTACACCGTTTTTTATAAGTTCTTCTGTTTTGTCGAAAAAAATCATTTATTTTTCCTTGAATATTTATAATTGGTAGTTTATTATGTACTGTAATCTTTGTCCGAGAAATTGCGGTGTTGACCGCACAAAAGCAAAAGGCTTCTGTTCTGCGCCGTCGGATGTAAAGGCGGCAAGAGCATCGCTTCATTTGTGGGAAGAACCGCCGATATCCGGTAAAAAAGGATCGGGTACTGTCTTCTTTTCTCATTGTAATTTGAAATGTGTCTTTTGCCAGAATTATAAAATAAGCGACGGCGGTTTCGGTGTTGAAACAGACGCGCATCGCTTGAGCGAAATATTTTTGCGCCTTCGTGATCTCGGCGCGTCAAATATAAATCTTGTCAGTCCCACACCGTATACGTATGAAATAATCAAGGCGCTTGATATGTGCCGCGATAAATTGAACATACCTGTTGTATGGAATACAGGAGGGTATGAGAGTGGTGAAACGCTTGAGCTTTTAAAAGGCTACGTTGATATTTTTCTGCCCGATTTCAAGTATGTGACTCCGAGCCTTGCGAAGAAATATTCAAACGCCGAAGACTATCCTTTGCATGCTTCAAAAGCACTTGAAACAATGCTGAAGCTTGTGGGACGCGAGGAGTACGGTGACGACGGGATGATGAAAAAAGGTGTCATTGTCCGTCATCTTATTTTGCCGTCACATTCAAATGAATCGGTGAAGGTGCTTCGCTTTTTAAAGGAACGCTTCGGTACTGATGATTATTCTTTAAGCCTTATGCGCCAATACTATCCCTGCCACAGAGCCGAGGAACACAAGGAAATAAACCGCAAACTTACAACGTATGAGTTCAATAAAGCAGAAAATGAGGCAAGAAACCTCGGTTTTCACGGTTTTTCGCAGGATAAAGGGGCAGATACATCTGTATATACCCCTGAATTTGACTTATTCGGACTCGATTTCTGAATTTTCGCCGTCATCCTCTGCGTATTCGAGAATGTCGCCCGGCTGACACTTCAGCTCTCTGCATATTGCTTCAAGTGTTGAAAAGCGTATAGCCTTCGCTTTATTTGTTTTGAGTATTGAAAGATTTGCCTGTGTTATACCCACCCTTGAAGCAAGTGTGCCTGAGGACATCTTGCGCTTTGCAAGCATAACATCGACGTTTACAATTATGGGCATTTTGTCCTCCTTATATCGTCAGATCGTTTTCGGACTTTATTTCCACTGCTTCACAAAACAGATTTTTCACCACGCGGATGATAAGCCCGAAAAATATTGCCGCTATTGCAATGATGAACGAAAGGAAAATGTAAAATCCCAAAAATACAAACACAGCCCCCGCGATGTAACAGCACCACGAGATATGGCGTAAATACTTGACATTCGTCCTGTCAAAGACGATGTCTTTTTTTATGTTTGAAAGAAGTCTGTCAAGTGAAAGTACCGCAAAAAACACGGGTACTGTTGCAATATAGAGCGAAACGATAAGCGGTATTTTTATCTTTTCCGCAGTTTCTGCAACGAGCGTGTCGCAGTACATCTGTGATATAAACGGTAACGCTACGGCAAAGATGATTATTAAAGCGAGCATTGCCTTGACAAGAACGTGCGAAAGAGCTAAAGACTTGTATCTGTTCCAGACGTTTTTCATTATCAGTTCTCCGCAATATCCTTTTTATATATTTCCTTTGTTACGTTCGTTGCTTTTATCTGATCGATTATTGCCTTGATAGTGGTATCAAGCTTGCTTCCCTCACGGTAATCTGTGTGGGCAATATAGCTTACTCTGCCCTGCTTGAGAAGTGTTACAGCCTGATCCTTTTTCTCTTGATATACCGCTACGGAATGGCCGCCGCTTGTCTTTACAAGCTTCATACAAGGAACGTCGGAAAGACCGTCACCGATGTAGATCATATTGGAAAGGGAAATACGCTTCTGCTCGTCGGGAACGGAATCGTTAAGGTCGTCGTGCTTCGTTACGTCAAGCACACCCTTGTTGATTCTGTAAACGAACTGCGTTTTACTCGTGTAGTTAACAGCCATTGCAGGCCAGATAGCCTCTCCGTCCTCGTTATACATAAACTCGCAGGCGTATATTTCCTTGAAGCAGTCGGCAATGGGAGTACCCTCGATGATCTCTTTAAGACCTGAGGAAATAACGTAGTGTTCAATCTGAACTCCGTGTTCTGCACCGTATTTTGTTATACGGTCAAACCATTCGGTAACACCGTCGAACAGTACAACGTCCTTACCCTGATTTCTGAATTCTTCGCGGCTTAATTTGAGGTTGTGCTTCTTTGACTCCTCTATCATGCAGTACATATATGCAAGAATGGAGTCCATTCCGTTGGTGCGCATTATATAATTGCATTTGGACCAGAACTCAGCACCTGTCATTCCTACACCGGGAATAAATGCATATTCCTGCATATCACGGGGAGAAAGTGTTTTGTCAAAATCGTACATAATGGCAACTATAGGTATCATAATTATTACCTCCGAGATGAAATTACGGTAAAACCGCTTATTACGTGGATATTGTATCATATTTTTTATCGATATTCAAGCATTACGGCAAAAATAATCGCAATTTGGAGTATTATTTATATATAAAATGTATTATAAATACATTTATTATGTGTTTTACGTGCACCTCTGTTGTTAAAAGATTAAAATTTACAATAAGTTCATATATTTATGTGCATGACTGCTTGACATACCCTATTATATATGTTATAATCACTCTGCTTGATGTGCGATGAAGCGGGAGGTGGCTATGAGAAACGCAAGTTTCTGCATAGGGAATTTCCGCAGAGTATGTCCGATTTTTAACCGGGCGATAGGAAAAATGAAAAGACACGGAAGGTCACGGGATATTCCGCCGTTTGTTATTCTGCTACGGCGGCAATCCGAAAGCTTGACTTTATCTGCCGAATTTTCCGGAATTATCGTTTGTTGGTGTTCCGGATTTTATTAGGGAGACGGGTGAAACACCCGGAGTCGTGTTTTGAAATTTTGAAAGCCCTTTTAAATCACCCACAAGTTTTAAAAGGAGGAAAAACCAAATGGCAAAAGAGAAGATCAGAATCAGACTGAAGAGTTACGAACACGCTCTTGCTGATGCAGCTGCTGCAAAGATAGTTGAAACAGCAAAGAGAACAGGTTCTGCGGTGTCGGGCCCCATTCCGTTGCCCACAGAACGTGAGATCGTTACAATTCTTCGCGCGGTGCATAAATATAAAGATGCTCGTGAGCAGTTTGAAATGAGAACCCACAAGAGACTTATCGACGTCATAAAGCCCACTAAGGACACAGTTGACGCTCTTACTAAGCTCGAACTTCCGGCCGGCGTTGAAATCGAAATCAAGTTATAATCTTGATATGATGACGACACGTGGTCATGTTGGCGGCAGAAAAGCCTCCAACCAATAACCTACAGGAGGATGAAAATGAAAAAGGCTATTATTGGTAAGAAGATCGGTATGACGCAGATCTTCGACGAATCCGGAAAGGTAATTCCGGTAACTGTAATTGAAGCCGGTCCCTGTGTTGTTGCACAGAAGAAAACTGTTGAAACAGACGGCTATGACGCTGTTCAGATGGGCTTTGAGGATGTTAAGGACAAGCACCTCACAAAGCCTGAAAAGGGACACTTCAAAAAGGCGGGCGTAGCGCCCAAGAGACATCTGAAGGAATTCAGACTTGATGATATTTCAAATATCAACGTTGGTGATATAATCACAGCAGAAACATTCGAAGCAGGCGAAAGAGTTGACGTGACAGGTATTTCCAAAGGTCACGGTTTCAGCGGCGTTATCAAGAGATGGGGCTGCCACAGACTCAGAATGACACACGGTGTTGGCCCTGTTCACCGCCAGGCGGGTTCAATGGGTGCTAACTCCAGCCCTTCAAGAATATTCAAGAACAAGAAAATGGCAGGTCAGTACGGTGCTGAACAGGTTACAATCCTTAACCTTGACATCGTAAAGATCGACGCTGAGAAGAACATAATCGCTGTTAAGGGCGCTATTCCCGGTGCACGCGGCGGTATCGTGTTCGTTCGTAGCACATGCAAGTGAGAGAGGAGGATATAAACAATGGCTAATTTCAATGTAGTAGACATGGCTGGTAAGAATGTCGGCGAAGTTGAGCTTTCCGAAGCAGTATATGCTTGTGAGCCCAATGCAGCAGTACTTCACGCAGCTGTCCGTGCGTACCTTATGAATCAGAGACAGGGTACACAGTCAACTCTCACACGTACAGAGGTTTCCGGCGGCGGTATCAAGCCTTGGAAGCAGAAGGGAACAGGTCGTGCAAGACAGGGTTCCACACGTTCACCCCAGTGGACACACGGCGGTATAGCTCTCGGTCCTAAGCCCAGAAAGTACCGCATCGACCTTAACAAGAAGGTTAAAAAATTGGCTATGCAGAGCGCAATCTCTTCTAAAGCAATCGACAATGAGCTCGTAATCGTTGACCAGATCGCAACAGATGCGTTCAAGACAAAGACAATGGTTGCAATGCTTGCGGCAGTAAATGCAGGCAAGAAGGCACTTGTTGTTCTTGACAACAACGACGAAAAGGTTGTAAAGAGCTTTGCGAACATACCCGGCGTTAAGACGGCTCAGGTAAACACAATAAATGTATACGATATCCTTAACTGCGATACATTTATAGTTGCTAAGGCAGCAGCCGAGAAAATTTCGGAGGTGTACGCATAATGAAAACATCATACGATATAATCATCCGTCCCATAGTTACGGAAGCTTCAATGTCTATGGCTGCTGAAAAGAAGTATGTTTTCGAAGTACTTCGCACAGCTACAAAGTCTGAAATCGCAGCAGCGGTTGAAGAACTTTTCAAAGTAGATGTTGCATCTGTCAACACTATTAACGTAAAGAAAAAACCGAAGAGACTCGGTGTACATTCCGGTTACACACGTACTTGGAAGAAAGCGATCGTTACACTCGCTGCTGACTCCAAGACAATCGAGTTCTTTGACGGTCTTATGTAATGGAGGTAAGCGGCAATGGCAGTAAAAACATATAAACCGACTACTCCGGGTAGAAGACAGATGACCACTCCTTCATTTGAGGAGATCACAAAGAAGTCACCCGAAAAAAGTCTTATTTTTACAAAGAAAAAGCACGCAGGCCGTAACAGCTACGGTAAGATCACTGTTCGTCACAGAGGCGGCGGCAACAAGATCAAGTACAGAATTATCGATTTCAAGCGTCAGAACGATGCTCCCGCAACAGTTCTCGCTATCGAATATGACCCTAACAGAACAGCGTATATCGCGCTTATCGAATACGAAGGCGGCAAGAAGGCTTACATCATTGCTCCCGTCGGTCTTAAAGTAGGTGACGTTATCTACTCCGGCGAAACAGCTGATATCAAGCCCGGTAACACACTTCCCATCTCTTGTATTCCTACGGGTACATTCATTTACAACATCGAGCTTTACCCCGGCAAGGGCGCTCAGCTCGTAAGATCTGCAGGTACTGCAGCTCAGCTCATGTCCAAGGAAAACGGCATGGCACTCGTTCGTCTTCCCAGTGGTGAGATGCGTTACGTTCGCCTCAACTGCAAAGCGACAGTCGGCCAGGTAGGCAACCTTGAGCATGAAAACATCAAGCTCGGTAAAGCAGGTAAGACTCGTCACAAGGGTATCCGTCCTACAGTTAGAGGTTCTGTCATGAACCCCTGCGATCACCCTCACGGTGGTGGTGAAGGACGTTCGCCCATCGGTCGTTCCGGCCCTGTTACCCCCTGGGGTAAACCTGCACTCGGCTTGAAGACAAGAAACAAGAAGTCGAGAACGGAACAGTTTATCGCAAAGCATCGTAACGGCAAATAAGGATAGGAGGAAGTAAAGATGAGCAGAAGTTCAAAGAAAGCACCTTATGTCGAAGAAAAACTCTTTGCAAGAATCGAAGCCATGAACGAAAAAGGCAACAAACAGGTTCTTAAAACATGGTCGCGCGCTTCCACTATTTATCCTGAATTTGTAGGACATACAATTGCCGTACACGACGGCAGGAAGCACGTTCCCGTATTCGTAACAGAAGATATGGTAGGTCACAAGCTCGGTGAGTTTGCTCCCACCAGAACCTTCAAAGGACACGCAGGCTCCAAAACATCCAATAACGGTAAATAATTGAAGGAGGCAATATCATGGAAGCTAACAAAACAGCTAAAGCGTACCTGAGATACGCAAGAATATCGCCCCGTAAGGTCTGCATCGTCCTCGACCTCATCAGAGGCAAGAAGGTAGACACAGCAATGGCGATTCTCAATAACACACCCAAGAGCGCAAGCGAGTATCTTATAAAGCTTTTGAAGAGTGCGGTTGCAAATGCTGAGCACAACTTCAATATGGATCCCGAAAAGCTCTACGTTACAGAGTGTTTCGTATGCCCCGGCCCCACGCTCAAGAGAATAAGACCCAGAGCACAGGGCAGAGCAAACAGAATCCTTAAAAGAACAAGCCACGTTACCATCGCGGTAGCGGAAAAGAACTAATCTTGTAAAAGGAGGTAAGACGAAAAATGGGACAGAAAGTAAATCCCCACGGCCTTCGTGTGGGAGTTATAAAGAAATGGGATTCCAGATGGTTCGTATCCGATAAAGAATTCGGCGATACGCTCGTATCTGACTACAACATCAGAGAATTCCTCAAGAAGCAGCTTCAGCCCGCAGGCGTTCCCCGTATTGAGATCGAACGCGGCGACAAATATATCAGAATAATCATCCACTGCGCTAAGCCCGGTATGGTAATCGGACGCGGCGGCGCAGAAATGGAAAAGCTGAAAGAACAGCTTAAGAAGCTTACAGATAAAGAAGTTCTTGTGAACGTTATCGAAGTAAGACAGCCTGACCTTGATGCTCAGCTCGTTGCAGAGAACATCTGCTCACAGCTCGAACGCAGAATTTCATTCCGCCGTGCTATGAAGATGGCTATCGGCAGAACAATGAAGCTTGGTGCAAAGGGTATCAAGATCGCTTGCTCCGGCCGTCTCGGTGGAGCAGAAATCGCTCGTACAGAGCACTATCATGAGGGTACAATTCCGCTGCAGACACTTCGTGCAGACATCGATTACGGCTTCTTTGAAGCAAATACCACATACGGTAAGATCGGTGTTAAGGTTTGGGTATACAGAGGTGAGGTTCTCGCCGATGTAAAGCGTGAACGTGATTACGACCGCCGCGACAGACGCGACAGACGTGGTGACAGACGCGACAACCATGGCAGACGTGATAACAGACAGGATAGACCCCACAACAAGGAGGGACGCCGCAATGTTAATGCCTAAGAGAGTTAAATACAGACGTGTCCAGAGAGGCAGACTCAAGGGCAAAGCGATGAGAGGCAACACAGTCTCTAACGGTACATTCGGTTTGCAGGCCCTTGAATCCGCATGGATCACATCTAACCAGATCGAAGCAGCCCGTATCGCGATGACACGTTACATCCGCCGTGGCGGTAAGGTTTGGATCAAGATATTCCCCGATAAGCCTATTACAGAAAAGCCCGCTGAAACTCGAATGGGTTCCGGTAAGGGTTCACCTGAATACTGGGTAGCAGTTGTTAAACCCGGCAGAGTTATGTTTGAAATGGACGGCGTTTCCGAAGAGGTAGCACGTGAAGCTATGCGTCTTGCAAGCCACAAGCTTCCTATCAAGACAAAGTTCGTTAAAAAAGAAATCGCAAGTGAGGAGGTATAATTCAAATGAAAGCAGCAGAACTTACAAAATTGACTGTTGAAGAGCTTAACAAAGAGCTTAAGGATCTTAAAGATGAATTATTCCGTCTCCGTTTCCAGCATTCGATCAACCAGTTGGATAACCCCAACAAGATCCCGGAAACAAAGCGTAACATCGCAAGAGTTATGACGGTTCTTCAGCAGAAGAAGAGCGAAACCTGAGTACATGAGAGGAGAAACAGTCGATGAGTGAAAGAAATCTTAGAAAAACCAGAGTCGGCAAGGTCGTAAGCGACAAGATGGACAAAACTGTCGTAGTTGCAATTGAAGACCATGTTAAGCACCCGAAGTACAACAAGGTTATGAAGCGTACCATCAGATTGAAGGTACACGATGAAAACAACGAGTGCGGCATAGGTGACAAGATCAGCGTAGCCGAAACAAGACCTCTCTCCAAAGATAAGAGATGGCGCATGGTAGAAATCATAGAGAAAGCTAAATAATTTACATTATTACGATGAATGCCACGCCGTAAGGAAGCCAATAAAAGGCATCCGTACTGCACCGGCGTGCGCGATTTGTGAGATGTGATTATTAATACAGGAGGATTACACAATGATTCAGCAGCAGTCATTAATGAAGGTAGCCGATAACACAGGCGCCAAAGAGCTGATGTGTATTCGCGTCCTTGGCGGTACAGGCAGAAGATACGGAAACATCGGCGACGTTGTCGTATGTTCCGTAAAGAAAGCTGCTCCTAACGGTACTGTCAAGAAGGGTGAGGTCGTTAAGGCAGTAATTGTAAGATCAAGACACGGTCTTAGAAGAGCAGACGGCTCAACGATCAAGTTTGACGAAAACGCAGCAGTTATCATAAGAGAAGATAAAACGCC
This sequence comes from Eubacteriales bacterium, assembly GCA_045652135.1. Lineage (GTDB taxonomy): Bacteria > Bacillota > Clostridia > Oscillospirales > CAG-272 > RGIG7213. Next base: position 12,802 of record JAZRTS010000102.1, read on the forward strand.
CAGAGGCACACGTATTTTTGGCCCGGTAGCAAGAGAACTTCGTGAGAAGGATTATCTTAAGATCCTCTCCCTTGCTCCCGAAGTACTGTAAGGAGGAAACGAAAATGAGCAAATTGCATATCAAAACAGGCGATGAAGTCATTGTTGTTTCCGGTAACAGCAAAGGCGTTAAAGGTAAGGTCCTTGAGGTTTCCCCCAAGGAAGGAAAGGTAATCGTTGAAAAGGCGAATATCGTTTCCAAGCACGTTAAGCCCAGAAAGCAGGGCGAGCACGGAAGCATCGTTCAGGTTGAAAGCGCTATGTACGCTTGCAAGGTTCAGCTTCTTTGCAGCAAGTGCGGTCCTACAAGAGTTAACTTCAAGCTCGAAAAGGACGAAAAGACAGGCAAAACAACAAAAACAAGAGTATGCGCTAAGTGCGGCGCAGAGATATAAGGAGGGGCTGAGTTATGGCAAGATTGAAAGATTTATACAAGAACGAAGCAGCTCCGGCTCTTTTGAAGAAGTTTGAGTACAAAAGCTCAATGCAGATTCCCCGCTTCGACAAGATCGTCCTCAACGTAGGCGCAGGCGATGCAAAGGATAACTCCAAGGTTATCGACAGCATTATCAATGACCTCACGATCATCACAGGTCAGAAGGCAGTTCCTACATTCGCTAAGAAGTCCGTTGCTAACTTCAAGCTCAGAGAAGGCATGAAGATCGGTGCAAAGGTTACACTTCGCGGTGAGATCATGTACGAATTTATGGATAAGCTGTTCAACTTCGCTCTTCCCCGTGTTCGTGACTTCAAGGGTATCAACCCCAACGCTTTCGACGGCAGAGGCAACTACGCCCTCGGTCTCAAGGAACAGTTGATATTCCCCGAAATCGAATACGATAAGGTTGACAAGATCAGAGGTATGGACATCGTATTCGTTACAACAGCGAAGACAGACGAAGAAGCAAAAGAGTTGCTCACCCTTATGGGCGCACCCTTTTCCAAGGAATAAGGAGGAAATAGAAAATGGCAAAGAAGGCTATGGTCTTAAAGCAGCAGCGTCCGCAGAAGTATTCCACACGTGAATACAACAGATGCAAAATTTGCGGCCGTCCCCATGCTTACCTCCGCAAATACGGTATTTGCCGTATCTGCTTCAGAGAGCTTGCATACAAAGGTCAGATTCCCGGCGTAAAGAAAGCAAGCTGGTAATCATAAATTTTAGCTCCGTTCTACGACAGGAAGCCGAAAGGCTTAACCGGCGTACTTTTGCCGCAATTTGCGGCGGCAAGAACAAAAACATTACTTGCATAGGAGGATATTAAAATGCAGATGTCAGACGTAATTGCGGATATGCTTACAAGAATCCGCAATGCAAACAACGCAAAGCACGAAACAGTCGATATTCCCGCATCCAAGATGAAGAAATCCATCGCGGACATTCTTGTTGACGAGGGCTACATCAAGAGCGCTCAGATCATCGAGGATGGCAAGCAGGGTATCATCAGAGTAACACTTAAATACGGTCAGGGTAAGCAGAAGATACTTCAGGGTATCAGAAGAGTATCCAAGCCCGGTTTGAGAGTTTATTCAAATTGCGAAGATATGCCCAGAGTTATGAACGGTCTCGGCGTAGCTATCGTATCAACATCCAAAGGTATCATGACCGATAAGAAGGCAAGAAGCCTCAACATCGGCGGCGAGATAATCGCCTTTGTATGGTAAGCGGGAGGTATAGAGATGTCAAGAATAGGTAGAATGCCCATCACAGTTCCCGCTGGTGTGGATGTAAAGATCGAGAATGGAAACCTCGTTACAGTTAAGGGCCCCAAGGGTACGCTTACAAAGCAGCTCAGCCCTGCAATGAAGATCGAGAAAGACGGTGCTGTAATCAATGTTACACGTCCTTCCGATGAAAAAGAACATAAGTCACTTCACGGTCTTACAAGAACACTTCTCAACAATATGGTTGTAGGTGTTTCCGAAGGCTATCAGAAGACACTTGAAATTGTCGGTGTTGGTTACAGAGTGGCAAAGACAGGCAAGAGCTTGTCACTCGTTCTCGGTTACTCACACGGCATTACGATCGACGAAACAGATACTATCAAATTTGAAGTACCCGATCCCAACAAGATCATTGTTTCCGGTATCGATAAGCAGGAAGTAGGTCAGATGGCCGCTGTTATCAGAGGCAAGAGACCCCCCGAACCCTACCACGGCAAGGGTGTTAAATACTCCGACGAAAAAATCCGCCGCAAGGCCGGAAAAACTGGTAAATAATGAAAGGAGAGAAGTAAGATGGTATCGAGAAAAGACAGTAATGCACAAAGACTCAAGAGACATAAGAGAGTCAGAGCAAAGATATCCGGTACACCGGAACGTCCTCGTCTGTGTGTGTATCGTTCCGCTAACAACATCTCCGTTCAGGTGATCGATGATGTTGCCGGAATCACACTTGTTTCCGCTTCCACGCTTGAAAAGGGCTTTGAAGGAAACGGCGGAAATAAAGAGGCAGCTAAGAAAGTCGGCGAAACAATCGCAAAGAGAGCAATGGAAAAGGGCATCAATGAGGTTGTTTTTGACCGTGGCGGTTACGTTTACCACGGCCGTGTTAAAGAGCTTGCGGACGGCGCACGCGAAGCCGGACTGAAGTTTTAATAGGAGGATAATATGGCAAAGAGAATTAATCCCAACGGACTTGAGCTTCAGGAAAGGCTTGTAAAAATCAACCGTGTTTCCAAAACCGTTAAAGGTGGTCGTATCGCTCGTTTCACAGCTATTATGGTTGTTGGTGACGGTAACGGTCACGTAGGTTACGGTCTCGGCAAAGCAGCCGAAGTTCCGGACGCTATCCGTAAGGGCATCGAAGATGCAAAGAAAAATCTTATCAAAGTTTCCACAGTTGGCACAACAATTCCTCACGAAGTTATCGGTGAGTTTGGCGCAGGCCGCGTTCTTCTCAAGCCCGCTTCAACAGGTACTGGTGTCATCGCCGGTGGTTATGTAAGAGCCGTTATCGATATGGCAGGTATTAAGGACATCAGAGCTAAGTGCTTGCGTTCCAACAATCCCGGCAACGTCGTAAAGGCTACATTTGAAGGCTTGAAGGCCCTCAGAACAGCAGAAGAAGTTGCTGCTATGCGCGGCAAGTCCGCATCTGAGCTTAAGGGTTAAGGAGGCAGACAAATGGTAAAGGTAACACTTATTAAGAGTCTTATAGGTACAAAGCCGAAGCAGAAGGCAACGGCAGAATCCCTCGGCCTTCACAAGATCGGTGATTATACCGTTCAGAAAAAGAGCGCCGCACTTGACGGCAAAATCACAATAGTATCCCACCTTGTTAAGGTAGAAGAAGCATAAGTCGGATACAAAAAATTATAATAAGGAGGATACCAACATGAAGCTCCATGAACTTTCTCCTGCGGCAGGCTCTGCTAAAAAGGCTTGGCGCAAGGGCAGAGGTCCCGGCTCCGGAAACGGTAAAACCGCAGGTAAGGGCCACAAGGGTCAGAACGCTCGTTCAGGCGGTGGCGTAAGACCCGGATTTGAGGGTGGTCAGATCCCGCTTTACAGAAAGCTCCCCAAGAGAGGATTTAACAATAAATTCGCAACAACTTACGCTATCGTAAATGTTTCAGATCTTGAAGTTTTCGAAAACGGAACGACAGTTACGCTTGATCTTCTTTTGGATCAGCGTATCATAAGAAAGCCCTATGACGGTCTTAAGGTTCTCGGCAACGGTGAACTTACCAAGAAGCTTACAGTAGAAGCATCAATCTTCTCTGCAGGTGCTAAGGCTAAGATCGAAGCTGCCGGCGGAAAGACCGAGGTGAAGTGAGATGTTAAAAACACTTCGCGACGCGTGGAATGTTCCCGAATTACGTAAAAAAATTCTTTTTACGCTTTTCATAGTTGTACTGTACCGTATTGGTTCAGTCATCCCCGTTCCTTATGTAAATCCTGCTTTGTTCAGCGAAGTTGCTGCAATAACAGATAGCTCCTTGCTTTCATACTTCAGCATTATCGCAGGTGAAGCATTTACAAAGGCAACACTGTTCGCTCTTTCTATCTCCCCGTACATCACGGCTTCCATCGTTATGCAGCTTCTTGCTGTTGCGATCCCTGCACTCGAAAGATTGCAGAAGGAAGGCGGCGAAGAAGGAAGAAAGAAGATCGACAAATATACACGTTACGTAACAATAGGCCTTGCACTTATCACGGCTTACGGTTACTACAAGTATCTTAAATCCGAAGGCAATATCGTTAATGTTCAGCTTTTCTCAAATGCAGGCTTTAACACATTCTTTACAGCGTTCGTTATAATCGCTTGCTACTGTGCAGGTGCGGCGCTCATTATGTGGCTTGGTGAAAAGATCAACGAGCGCGGAATCGGAAACGGTATTTCGATAATACTCTTTATCAACATCCTTTCCAGCGTTCCCCAGATGATATACACCTTCTACTACACAAACCGTACAGGCGAAGATCCTATGGCTATGCACTGGTTTGTACTTCTCTCCATCGGCGTTATCCTCTTCTTCGTAGTTGCTATTGCGTTCCTCGTATATATGACAGCTGCTGAAAGAAGAATCAAGATAACATACGCTAAGCGCGTACAGGGCAGAAAGATGCTCGGCGGTCAGAGCAGCGATCTTCCTATCAAGCTGAACATGACAGGCGTTATGCCTATCATCTTCGCTCAGTCGATAGTTTCGATCCCCTCAACCATCGCGCTCATCTACCCCGGTGCAAAGGATGCGTCCGGTTTCTCCGGCTGGTGGTACAATTTCACAAACAACTGGTTCTCATATACAAGCTGGTTGTATGCGATAATATTCCTCGTGCTTATTATTGCATTCGGTTATTTCTACATTGCAATTTCCTTCAATCCTATCGAAATTGCGAATAACCTCAAGAAAAACGGTGGCTTTGTCCGCGGTATCAGACCCGGTAAGCCCACATCCGATTACATTCAGAAGATTACAAATCGCATTACGCTTCTGGGTTCACTCTTCCTCGCAATCGTTGCTATCGTTCCGTTGCTTGTAAACATATTCCTTACAGGCAGCCTCGGTATCGTTGCATTCGGTGGTACATCACTTCTTATCGTTGTAGGTGTTGCACTTGAAACAACTAAGGAACTTGAAGCTCAGCTTACAACATACCGTCGTCCGACAGGTATCTTCAAGAGAGCGTAATTACGGGTGGATCGGAAATATGAAGATAATATTCCTTGGCGCACCCGGCGCCGGAAAAGGAACTCAGGCAGAAATCGTCAGTGAGAAATATTCAATACCTGCGATTTCTACAGGTTCCATTATACGGGAAGCAATTAAAAACAAAACGGAAATGGGACTTGCCGCTCAGGCTTATACTGACGGCGGCAAGCTCGTTCCCGACGAGGTTGTAATAGGAATCATAAAGGAAAGACTTTCCGAGGATGACTGCAAAAACGGCTTCATTCTTGACGGTTTTCCGAGAACTGTTCCCCAGGCGGAAGCCCTTGATAAAATGGGCATACCGATGGACCTCGTAATTTCCATTGAGGTATCTGACGATGACATAGTAAAGCGTATGAGCGGAAGACGTGTCTGCCCCAACTGCAGCGCATCTTACCATACACTTTATAAGCCCTCCGAGGACGGTGTGCATTGCAGCAAATGCGGTGCAGAGCTTTCAATAAGAAATGATGACCGCCCTGAGGTTGTGCTTCAGCGTCTTGAAGTATACCACGAAACGACAGAACCCCTTAAGGATTATTACAAATCCACAGGAAAGTTGCAACTTGTCGAGGGACAGGAGGAGCTTGCCGACACAACGGCACTTACTCTTGCGGTAATCGATAAGGCATCGAAAAATTAATTATGATACACATCAAAAATACTGAAGACATTAAGCTTATGAAGATAGCCGGCAGGATCACGGGTGAGGCGCTTTGCCTTGGCGGTGAGGCTGTTAAAGAAGGCGTAAGCACAAAGCACATCGATGACATCATAAGAGGTCATATCGAAAAGTGCGGTGCTAAACCGTCATTTCTCGGTTACGGCGGCTTTCCCGCAAGCGCATGTATAAGTATAAACGATGAGGTTATCCACGGGATTCCCTCAAAGGACCGCATCATTAAAGACGGTGATATCGTCAAGATAGATGTGGGGGCGTGCTATCAGGGCTTCAACGGCGACAGCGCAAATACATTCATTTGCGGTAACGCTTCAGAGGAAGCCGTAAAGTTGATAGAAGCCACAAAGGAAGCCTTTTACAAAGGCATCAGCTTTGCAAAATCAGGCTGCCGTGTAGGCGACATCGGTTTTGCAATCGATTCTCATGTCAGAACATACGGTTATTCGGTTGTAAGGAAGTATATCGGTCACGGTGTGGGCAGAGAGCTTCACGAAGACCCCGAAGTGCCGAACTTCGGAACGGCGGGCAGGGGCGTACGCCTTTACCCCGGAATGACGATCGCTGTTGAGCCTATGGTAAATATCGGTTCTTGCAGTGTAAAGGAAATGCCCGACGGCTGGTGCGTAAAGACCGTCGACGGAAAGCTTTCCGCACACTATGAGCATACGGTGCTTATCACCGACGGCGAGCCGATACTTTTAACCAAGGTTTAAGGTATGCGGATATTAAAGCCGTGTAGAGGACAGGGAACTGTCGGTGCAGTTGCACTTTCGACGGCAGGACATGATGCGGGAATATACTGTATCATTACCGAATCGGTTGGTGAATATGCATATATTGCCGACGGACGCGGAAGACGCGCTGACAGACCGAAGAAGAAAAAGCTGAAGCATTTACTAATTACCGAGTACAGAGTACCCGATGAGGGTATTAAGGACGGTAAGACAGATCTGACAAACCGTGAGATCAGGGTGTTCATATCCGAGTTTCACAAAGCTGTGTCAGAAAAATGATGTATATAAATTAATTAAGTTTGGAGGGGATTATTCTGCCAAAGGATGATGTAATCGAATTTGAAGGTGTCGTTACGGAAGCACTTCCCAATGCGACCTTCAAGGTAAAATTGCCCAACGGTCATATAGTGACTGCGAATATTTCGGGCAAGCTCAGACTCAATTGCATTAAAATACTCGTTGGTGATAAGGTAACCGTTGAGGTATCTGTTTACGACCTCACAAAGGGCCGTATCACTTGGAGAACAAAATAAAATAACGCACATTCAAAATTATGAAAGGAATGGTGTCACAATATGAAAGTAAAGCCTTCCGTAAAGAAAATCTGCGAAAAATGCAAGATAATCAGAAGAAAGGGCCGTGTAATGGTCATATGCGAAAACCCCAAGCATAAGCAGAAACAGGGTTAATAATACAGGAGGTAATAAAATCAATGGCACGTATAGCTGGTGTTGATATACCCAACGCAAAAAGAGTTGAAATAGGTCTTACCTATATATACGGTATCGGCAGAACAACGTCGAACCAGATCCTTGCAAAGACAGGTATCGATCCCGATACAAGATGTAAGGATCTTACCGAAGAAGATGTAGCAAAGCTTCGTGACGAGATCGAAAACAACCACTTGGTTGAAGGTGAACTTCGCCGTGAGGTTGCAATGGATATCAAGAGACTCGTTGAAATCGGTTGCTACAGAGGCGTTCGTCACAGAAAGGGTCTGCCTGTAAGAGGTCAGAGAACAAAGACAAACGCAAGAACAAGAAAAGGTCCCGCTAAGACAATAGCGAATAAGAAGAAATAAGGAGTGACAAGCTAAATGGCAAAGGTTAAAACAGCAAAGAAGGCTGTTAAGAAGCGCCGCGAGCGTAAGAATATTGCATCAGGCGCTGCACATATTCAGTCTACTTTCAATAACACAATCATAACCATAACCGATACAGAAGGCAATACAGTTTCGTGGGCTTCCGCCGGCGAACTCGGCTTCAAGGGTTCAAGAAAGTCTACTCCGTTTGCAGCTCAGATGGCGGCAGAAACTGCTGCAAAGCTCGCTATGGAGCATGGCATGAAAACTGTTGAAGTTTACGTAAAAGGCCCCGGCTCAGGCAGAGAGGCAGCAATCCGTGCACTTCAGGCAACGGGTCTGGACATCACTCTTATCAGAGATGTTACACCCATCCCTCACAACGGATGCAGACCTCCCAAGAGAAGACGCGTGTAAGGAGGAAGGAACAAGATGGCAAGATATACAGGTCCTGCGTGCAGACTTTGCCGCAGAGAAGGTACAAAGCTGTTTTTGAAGGGCGACAAGTGCCTTTCAGACAAATGCGCACTCGTTACCAGAAAAGAAACGGCTCCCGGCCAGCATGGCGCGGCAAAGAAGAAAGTCGGCGAGTACGGTATGCAGTTGCGTGAAAAGCAGAAAGCAAAGAGATATTACGGCGTTGCTGAAAAGCAGTTCAGAATGTATTTTGAAAAGGCTGACAAGAAGGCAGGCGTAACCGGTGATAACCTTCTTTCTTTGCTTGAAAGAAGATTTGATAATGTAGTTTATCAGATGGGTATGGGTTCATCAAGAAAAGAATCCAGACAGCTCGTTCGTCATGGTCATTTCACATTGAACGGCAAGAAGGCTGATATTCCCTCCATTATTGTAAAAGCAGGAGACGTTATAGCTGTTACAGATAAGGCTAAGAAGGGTACAAGAGTTAAGCAGCTTATCGAAGAAATGGCTACAAAGACAGCTCCCAAGTGGCTTGAGGTTGACACTGAGAATGCAGTTGCAAAGGTAACTGTTCTTCCCACAAGAGAGGACGTAACATTCCCCTTCGAAGAACACCTCATCGTAGAGCTTTATTCCAAGTAATAACAGCCTCCCTGAAGCCGATGCGCCATACAGGGCGGCATAGGTGCTTTATTTGAATTAAATAATAATTTGGAGGTACTCATGATAGAAATACAAAAGCCGAACATAACCGCGGTTGACCTCAGTGAGGACGGAAAAAGCGGTTCATTCGTAGTAGAGCCCCTCGAAAGAGGATACGGTACGACACTCGGTAACTCTCTGCGCAGAGTTCTTCTGTCTTCACTGCCCGGCGTTGCGCCTGTCAGCGTTAAGATAAACGGTGTTTTGCATGAAATATCCACGATTCCCGGTGTAAAAGAGGATGTTTGTGAGATAATTCTGAATGTAAAAGGTATCGTTGCACAGCTTTACTGTGAGGGCCCTAAGAGAGTAATTATCGATATGACGGGTGAGTGTGAGGTAAAGGCAGGCGACATTAAAGGCGATTCCGACGTTGAAATTCTTAACAAGGATCACCACATCGCTACGCTTTCCGAAAACACAAATCTGTTTATGGAAATTACGTTCGATCACGGTCGTGGCTACGTATCACAGGAGAAGAACAAGCAAATCAATCCTCCGCAGATAGGTTTGATATATACCGATTCCATATACACCCCGGTACTTAAGGTCAATTACACGGTTGAATCCACCAGGGTTGGAAACAGCGGCATAACAGACTTCGATAAGCTTACGCTTTCCGTTGTTACAAACGGTACTATAACGGCAAAGAAAGCTGTATCATTAGGCGCCAAGATACTCAACGAGCATCTCAACCTCTTTGTTGATCTTTCAGATGAAGCAAAGAGTGAAGCGATTATGGTTGAGCGTGAGGAAACCAAGAAAGAAAAAGTTCTTGAGATGACCATTGAGGAGCTTGACTTATCCGTAAGAAGCTTCAATTGCTTGAAGCGCGCGGATATTCACACAGTGGAAGATTTGATCAATAAAACTGAGGACGAGATGATCAAGGTGCGTAACCTCGGAAAGAAGTCTCTTGAAGAAGTTCACCAAAAGCTCGCCTCACTCAATCTCAGCTTTAAGAAGAGCGAAGATTGAGCAACAAAATAAGGAGGTATAGATAAATGCCCGGTACAAGAAAATTAGGCAGAACCACCGAGCACAGAATGGCAATGCTCAAAGGCATGGTTACTCTGTTGCTTGAAAACGGTCAGATAGTAACAACTCTTACAAGAGCAAAAGAAGTAAGACCCTTGGCTGAGAAAATGATCACACTCGGCAAGAAGAACACTTTGGCTTCACGCCGTGCTGCTCTTGCATTCATAACAAAAGAAGCAGTTGTAAGCAAGGTATTTAATGAACTTGCACCCCTTTATGCTGAAAGAAACGGCGGTTACACCGCAATTTACAAGCTCGGTCCCCGTAGAGGCGACTCTGCTGAAATGGCAGTAATTAAGCTTGTAGGCTATGAAAAGCCCGCAGCAAAGGATGAAAAAGCTGAGAAGAAGGCTGCTAAGAAAGCCGAAAAGGACGCTGAATAAAAAATAAAATGGGAACACTTCGGTGTTCCCATTTATTTATTTTCCGAAAAGCCACAGTATCAAGGCATCTGTTGCTGACGGAATCCTGCACAGAGAAGCTAAAACGACGAGCTGTGTTTATACGGCTGATAGCTACCAACAGTATGTACCCGATGAATTTTATTGATTAAAAGAAATTTCGGTAATAACCTTTGTAATTTGTGAAAATATCAAAATAAATGCGATCATTGATGTGATGAGTATTGCATTATTCGATATTTTACGATATAATGATAAAAGACAAATGTATATCAAAGGCTTTGTTCTTAAAGAAGCCTTCTACATACGTTGGCTGATGAATCCTGGATAATAAAAATAATATAGTGAGAAATCGGGTGTTCTATATGGATGAAAAAAATACCAATTCGAAATATGAACTTAAGCAGATAGGCTTAATAAAGATTTTGTCAAATTTGGATACGCAGAGTGCTGTTGTTGCTACAATAGTTATTTCCTTGATTACTGTGGTAAGTTCGGGATTTTTAAATTTATGCCACTACATATATTGGAGCGCTTATTTTTCTCGCTTCAATATTCCGCTTGCGTATCTTGAAGAAGCGATAATTCCAACAAGCGGAACAAGATATACATTAATTTTATTTATTCCGATCATTATATTTGTATGGTGGATTTTGGGAGAAATTTTTATATGCGCACAAAAAATAATCAATAAGATGAAAGCAAACCGTTCTTTGCGCACTGATAAAAATTCCGCTTTTGGTTCTTCAAAATTAAATATTGTAATACAACGCATATTGTGCTTTTTTGCCGTGATAATCTCTTTTCTGTTTTTCTTGGCTATGTGGGTCTTGATTATTGATGCAAAGGGATTGAACGGTATATGGTTAGGCATAAATGTAATTTATTTGGAAATTGCATTTTATTTTCTGCTGAAGATCAGCAGAGCCTGCTTTGGACAATTATTTTCTTTTTCTAAAAAAAGTTATATAGCAATAAGAGTGATCGGAGTTATTCTTGTTTTGTATATGATTTTGGCAGAAATATATGTTGTGGGTAATTTTGATAATTATTCCAACGGTGATCAATCGGTTAAAGTAATCAACGATTACACCATTGATTACTACAATTTAAGCAATGATGCAGAATACAATGTAAATATTGTTTTATTTGAAACAGCGGATTATTATTATATTACTGACGCAAAAATGAAAATAACGAATAATCAACGTTATTTTACTGTACTCGATGATGATTCATATAAATTTATAGATAAAAAAGAAAATCCGGTAAAAACTGTATACGGCAATTTGTTCACAATAGGGCATCGCGGTAACAATACTTTAAATCCTGATATGGATGGTTATTTTTTCGGTGTTTTGGGATTGATCTTTATTTATGTTTGTCTTCTTGGAATTCCGTTAAAAACTACAAAGCATAATACCGTAAAAACTTCCGAGGATGCTTCGGTGTAGTATTTTTATGCAATTTATATGAAAATGGCGGATACGTACAAAGAGTGTGTATCTGCCATTATGTATGTGCATGACGAAAAGAATTTTATTGATACAAATTGTTTTTTGCTATTGCATTTATGCTCAAATTCTGCTATAATTCAGATAGAAATGGAGGGAGTTTTGTGGTAAAAAAACAATATAATGCAATTAAAGACGAAATATTATATTTTGCCTTTGAATTTAAAAAGCTGCTTATACCGATAAGTATTCTGACCGGTTTATATATTCTCTCTTTCAGTGCTATCTTCCGTGCTAATTTCAATTATATAGACGATATAGGCAGAGTCCACTCAGGGTACAGAGGCTGGGAATATTACAGCAGATATTTATCCAATTTTCTTTCAAGATTTTTCAGTACGGGAAATTATCTTACAGACGTATCGCCGTTAACACAGATAGTTGCGTGCGTTTTTCTTGCCGTATCCGGTGCTGTGACCATTTATGTCATATCGGGAAAAACAAAGTTTTCAGCCTGGCAGTATATTTCAGCGATGTTTTTTGGCATTACGCCGTTTTTCCTTGAGAGTATATCATATAAGTACGACTCACCTTATATGGCATTGTCGATACTTGCTATGGTGTTGCCGCTGTTTTTCTTTAAAGGGGATAATTACGTTTTTTACGGATTGACTGTATTTGTCGGAACGCTTGCGATGTGTATGACGTATCAGGCTGCGAGCGGTATTTTCCCTGCATTCGTTGCACTTTTGATATTTAAAATGTGGAATGAATGCGAGAAAAAGAAAAAAATACTGTATTTTCTGACAACGTCTGTTGCGGGGTATCTGATCGGTCTTCTCTTTTTCAAAGCATTTATTATGGTTCCCGCGGATTACTATGCATCCACATCGATGCCGCCTTTGTCGCAGTTCATTCCTACGGTAATTAATAATTTGGGAATGTATTATAGAGCAATTCCGGCACTATTCAGACCTGAGTGGCTGATATTGATCGTTCTTTTATGTGTGTCGTTCATTTACGTTGCCGTAAGAGATTCAAAAAGAAAAAAATACGTTGCATTTCCCATTGTGCTTATCATATTGGCGGTGATGCTTATTATAAGTATAGGCGTGTATCTTGCTTTGGCAAAGCCTATATTTGCCTGCAGGGCAAGATCGGGATTCGGTGCGGTTTTGGCATTAATCGCCGTGTTTGCAACTTCAGCTCGGAAAGCGTACTGGACACGCATTGTAAGCTTTTCACTTTGCTGGGTATTTGTTGTATTTTCATTTTCTTACGGAAATGCTCTTAACGTTCAAAAGGAATATACTGATTACAGAATAAGTGCGACGATCGACGACTTAATGGAGCTTGGACTTCTTGACGGTGAAGAAACGAAGATCGTTCAGATATCCGGTTCCATTCACGAAGCTCCTGTTTTAAGAAATATACCGCAGGATTATCCTCTGCTCGACGAGCTTCTCCCCACGACGTACAGTTATTCGCACTGGCAGTGGGGCGGATACCAGTTTTTATATTACTACGGTTTGAAAAATATAGAAATAGATGTAACTTTGGAACTGCAGAATTTTGATCTTCCCGTAGTGCTTGATAATCAGTATCACACAATAAAGAGCGACGGAAAGTATATTTTGATAGAGCTTAAGTCCTGATTCAATACTTTTTTATCACTATTCTGCTTTTACCGCTTCTGGTCTTATTATCAGTTTCGGTGACGAAAACAAATCTCCCAAACCCTCGAACGGAAACGGTATCGTTTTCTTTGAGGGTTTTGTGATTTTGTGAAAGCATTACGCTGTTTATAAAAACCTTACCGCCATCAATGAGGGAAAGCGCATCACTTCTTGAAAGATTATAGACAGAGGCGATAAGTGCGTCGGCTCTGTTGGACGAAGCGATGACAGTGATTTCTTCGGGTTCTTTTAATGACAGCGCAGGAAGCTCGGTAATTGTCTGACAGCTCACCTTTGTTCTTGAAACGGTTGTAAGCGATTCTGTGATATACGGTACTATCTTTTCAAGTGTATAAACAAAGCAGGTATTTTCACTTATAATGAGGTCGCCGAATACACATCTTTCAAGTCCCAAATTCATCAGCGCACCGAGAAAATCACGGTGAGAAAGCTCATTTGCAAATTTCGGTGCTGACGGTGAAATTTTGAGCCAAACGGCGGGAAAAACGGGTGTTTCACCTGTCAGCTCCTCCTCATTGAAGCAAGCAATTTTTCTTTCAGCCCCCTCATATCCGCCGTAAAGTGTAAATGAGCAGGGAAAGTATGAGGACAAAAGTATGCTCTGCTCATTCATATCCAAAAAATCCGTATATGTCGGGGTATAGTTGCAAAGCGATCTTTCTGCAAGGTCTTCAAGTCTGTGTATAATTATATCGTTTTCGTTTTTCATAAGCTCTCCGTAAAATAATACTGACTTATTATATAATTATATAGGTGAAAAATCAACATCTTTAAATGCTTTTAATGATAAAAACTTTTAAAATTAACAAAATTTGCATTACAAATACGGGAAAATTAAGATATAATGGCGGTGAAGAGAGATATATGTGACTTTCCCTATCTTCAATGGAGGAATATTTATGAAAAAGATTATTGTTTCAGTTACACTTCTTTGTTTGTTGTTATCCTCTTGCAATACCTCTATGCCAAATGATACAACTTCGGATGCGCATACTTCTCTGGAATACGAATCGTCATCAGCCCTATCAAGCGATGCGGCGGAATCCGATGCTCCGCAGGACACAGAGTCACTTTCCGTGATATTCAAAAACACACCGTATGAATATTTCAGTCCTCTGAACTTTGACTCTTTTTCCCAATTAAAAAGCGCCGTAAGTGAAGAAAATGATGATATAATATATAAAATGTATTCTGATGCAGGAACGAATGAAAAGCAAATGGATAAGCTCAAAGCGTTTGTTGAAAAATTCAGAACACAAAAAATTGTCGTTCCGCATTTGAACGGCGAGGTTGTAAAATTGCGTGATGAAAAAGATTTTTCAAACATTTCTTTCTTTGCTTCAGAGGTGTATAGTTTGCCTTGGGTATGGTATTTTCCCGAAGTGTCAACGGGGGAAAATTTTTACGTTAACATAACGTATCTGCCCGATGATATACTTAAATCACATAAAGATTCTACAGCGTCGGATGTCATAAAAGCAATCTCACCGAATTCTCCTAATGTGGATAATATGGGGAAATATCACAAAGCCATTTACAATAAGACAATTAAACTTCTTGACCGTGAGGTTACAGCGATGATAAGCGAATACGAAGACGATAACAGAAACAGTATGATGTTTGTTTATGATGATATGCTTGTGCTTGTTCGCTGTAATCCCGAAATCTGGGATGAAGAATGGTTTTCTGCTTTGTCATTTGACAGTTACGCTTAATAACACAAAATTCCGCACATGGAAAATGTGCGGAATTTTTATATGACGGTGAATAAAAAAATGAGAAAGACTTTGATAATTAACAAACAATCTATTGTAAATACTGTAGTTTTGGGATATAATTACAGTATAGAGGAAAAAAGTTCCTCAAGTCAAATTGAAAGGAAAAAATAACAATGAACAGATTTGTGCTTAATGAAACATCGTATCACGGTGCAGGTGCCATCAAGGCTATTCCCGAGGAGATAAAGGCAAGAGGCTTCAAAAAGGTTTTTGTTGCATCTGACCCCGATCTCGTTAAATTCGGAGTTTCGGCAAAGGTAACCGACCTTCTGACAGCAGAGGGAATCGACTACACACTTTTCTCTGACATAAAGCCCAATCCCACTATTGAAAACGTAAAGGCAGGAATTGATGCATATAAGACTTACGGTGCTGACTGTATCGTTGCTATCGGCGGCGGTTCTTCAATGGACACGGCAAAGGCTGTCGGTATCGTTATCGCGAACCCCGAATTTGCTGACATCCGTTCGCTTGAGGGTGTTGCGCCCACAAAGAACAAGTCTGTTCCGATACTTGCAGTTCCCACAACAGCAGGTACTGCGGCTGAGGTAACTATAAACTACGTTATAACAGATGCTGAAAAGAACCGCAAAATGGTTTGTGTTGACGTTCACGATATTCCCGTCGTTGCATTCGTTGACCCCGATATGATGTCAACAATGCCCAAGGGACTTACAGCGGCAACAGGTATGGATGCGCTTACACACGCAATCGAAGGATACATCACGAAGGGTGCTTGGGAGCTTTCGGATATGTTCCACCTCAAGGCTATTGAAATAATCGCAAGAAGCCTCCGCGGTGCGGTTGACGGCACGGCTGACGGACGTGAGGGTATGGCGCTCGGTCAGTACGTTGCAGGTATGGGATTTTCTAACGTCGGTCTCGGTATAGTTCACTCAATGGCTCATCCGCTTGGTGCGCTTTACGATACACCTCACGGCATTGCAAACGCTATCATTCTTCCGACAGTTATGGCATATAACGCACCCGAAACAGGCGACAAGTATAAGTATATCGCAAAGGCTATGGGTGTTGAAAATGTTGATGCTATGTCGGTTGAGGAATACCGCACAGCGGCAATAGAGGCTGTCAAGAAGCTTTCTGCAGATGTTGGCATCCCTGCTGACCTTAAAGCAATTGTGAAGACAGAAGACATTCCTTTCCTTGCGCAGTCTGCTTACGATGACGCTTGCCGTCCCGGCAACCCCAGAGAAACGAGCGTTGAGGAGATAACAGCGCTTTACAACGAGCTTATGTAACGGTTCGGCACATATATCAGTATATTAAGGAGTATTAAATGAAGATCATAACAGGTACAGCGAGAGGCTGTTCGCTTGCAACGCTTGAGGGGGAGGCAACACGTCCGACGCTTCAGCGTGCAAAGGAAACGGTTTTCAGCGCAATACAGTTTGAAATAGAGGGCAGGGCAGTGCTCGACTTGTTTGCAGGCTCAGGTCAGTTGGGACTTGAAGCGCTTTCAAGGGGAGCAATGAGCGCCGTATTTTGCGACTTTTCAGACGAGGCAACGGAGATAATAAGGCAAAATGCAATGAAGACCAAGCTCTATTCAAAGTGCAAGATAATGCGCCTTGATTACAAGGAATATATACGTGCCGCATCAAATTCAAAGCGTAAATTCGGTATAGTATTTCTTGATCCGCCATATGCCTCGGACTATCTTTCCGATGCGCTTGTAAGAATATACAAGGCAGACTTGCTTGAAGATGAAGCGATAATTCTCTGCGAAACGGAAAACGGTAATTTCCTTCTTGAAAACCCCGATGTTACGGAGCTTTACGAGGAAGTCAAAACGTATAAATGCGGAAGAATATACTATTTCAGGCTGAAGAAAAAACAGTAAAAACAGGGGTTGACTCATTAAGAGTCAACCCCTTGCGTTTATTTTGAAATCATATTATTAAGCAATTCAAGGTCATCTTGGTTGATGATGGAGTCATCGTTTATCATTGCCATATTTTTCTTAATGTCAAGTGTCGGATCTGACAGATATTTTCTCAGGCGTATAAGGTCTTTTCCGTTAATAACACCGTCGCCGTTTACGTCGCCCGTTTCTCCGCCTTGTATCACTTTGAAAGTGCGTGCTTTGCCGTCTGACATATTAATATTGTATGCAAAGCTGTATGTGCCGTCTTCATCAAGATATACCTGATATCCGTCATAGCCGTGAGTGCTTGTGTCATATTTGACGTACTCGCCGTCTATAAGCTCGTATATTCCGTTTATCGTATAATCGTCAAATCCGCAAACACGGACAACCGCATGGTTGTCACCGCCAGAAAGCGTAAACTCTGCCGTACCTTTTTCAGCCATGACCTTCGGCAAAAACGGCTCGGAAATATTCTCACCGATTTCAACCGTTACCTTGTATGGATCAATACAGGAGTCATTTCTTACGTTCAGCACGCTTGAAATGTCCGTGTCATCGGGATCGCCCCACGGAAGCAGGACAACATTAAGCGAAATCACATCGCCCTTTTTCAGCGTTACGGCACCTAAATCAAGTGTCAGCGCACCGTAGTTCATATTGTTGAGATATGTATTTTTCAGAATAAAGTTGCCGTTATACTTTTGCCCTCCGACGGTAATGTCGGAATCCTTGACGATAAGCGCCATATTCGTGACCTGCTCCGACGTACCTTCACGCTGATAATAAGTGAAGAAAGGCGACTGATTGCCGAGCGTTAAGTAATCGACAGTGCTTGTGTTATACGTGAGTGATTTTTTAACCACGTTGTTATTTTTATCAAGGTAGCTGAGTGTGCGGTAAAATACGTGTCTGCCGTCAAATGCAACGAATGAAAAGTCACGTTTGAAGTTACTGAATGAAATATCGTCAAGAACCGTCAGCTTTATCTGATAATTTGTACGTGTTTCATCCGTTTGCGGTAATTCGATATGCTTGTATTCCGCCTTTATCTTGCCGTCATCGGAGATATAGTCCATATCGATGTCGGCATATATAGGCCCTGCGCTGTGTATTTTCGCCCTTTGCGTTTCGGATTTATAACTTTTGCCGTTTGCATCTGTATACTTTAAAAAGTATATTTGACCGCCGCTGTAGTGCTGGGGCTGGTCAGCCCAGAGAACTGCCGACAAAGCACGGAAATCGGGAAGTGTCCAGCCGTCCTTGCCGTTCACAAAATAAGGAGCGATACAGTTTGTTTCCGAAACACCCGTTGAAAGGTGGTAGTAAGAAACGAAAAACTGAATTGATGAAAGCTGTTTTAAGGGGAATTTGCCCCAGTTTTGATAAAGATTAACGACTGTGAAGATTTTGGATTCGTTGGGAGCCAAGGTGATGGGGAAGAATATTTCCCCGTACGCCGTGTCATCGGGATAGTAAACGTTTTCTTCAAATTCACCGCAGAAGTTTTTGCACACCTCGACGGGTATCGGCAAAAGGTTGCCTTTTTCATCGACAACGGCGCCACACTCCAAGCTGCCGTGCTTAGTGTGGCTCTTGATGTAAATATTTCTGTCCATATGGTCGCCGATGATCGTTATCGGAATCGTATAATGCTTGTCCGGGTTTGTATAATACGCTGTGTTGAAATCAGTGCCGTCCGTTTCGAAAACGTACGCGCCGATAAACGGATCGTACTTTGAAAAATATGAACTGTTGGTATTGGATTTCACCCTGATGTTTTCACTTGTAAGAGGGTTTCTTTCCACATACGATTCTTTAATGAAATTTGTAAAATCGTGTGTTTCGTCATTGTATACACGTGTGCTGAGTCTTACCTCCTCACCGTTTGAAAGACTGTCTACGTTAAGATATCTGTTTATTACGTAATACCCGTCTTTTACTTCAACGGATATATTGCCCATATTATCACCATTGGGAACGATGAATCCTATAATTCCTGCAGGGGTGTCAAATGCCGCTGTTACGAGCGAATCCGTTTTGCCCGAAAATGAAAAATACGTATTCGTGCCGTCATAAAGCATATAGCTCGAAACGGATGAAGTTGGTATCTTCGTTTGCACACCGACAGAATCGATGTCATTTACAGCCTGCGTTGCAACGAAGCGAAGCTCATCGTGAAGCTTTTCGGAATATGTATGGAATGTTCTTTCAAATCTTATGGGCGGCGCGATGTTTTCTGCGTACACAGCCTTGAAGGATGAAACGGTTATTGTTTCGCCCGACTCCTTGCCGCAGTCAATTCTTATACCGCGTACGTTTCCTGTATAGTCAGGAAGATGGCTTATCGGTATGGTGTAAGTGGCGGATTGCCCCGGGGTTATCTTGAAGCTTACGCACTGCTCTGCAGAAAATCCGCCGACAGCGTTTGTATAGAAGTAAATTGCGCAGCTGTCAGCCGATTGGCTCTTTATGGTTATCTGCAGTGCATTATATGTTGATGTGGAAAAGTTTATATTCTGGCTGTAACAGTAGGGATCCGTTGCGTCTGTGACCTTATAAGTAAGTGTGCTGTTTCTGTAGGAGATGTTGGAAACCATATTTCCGCTCCAATTTCTGCGGACGGTGCTCAGGATGTTATATGATCTGTTATTGCTTACAGTTGTTTTTCCGCCCTGTATGCTCTGTCCGAGAATATGCACATCGTAATAATAATATCCGAGTCTGAACGAGTTGAAATACGGAACCGTGGTTGATTCAGATGCAAATGAAAGCCCTGATGAAGTGCCGATATATGCATCTGACGAATCGGTGAAGTAAGCCACACCGCTTTTATTTTTGAATGAGGAGATAAGCTTGTTTGACGTGCCTAAATTATACGTTGCCAAAAAAGAGTTGTTTTCAATTTCAAGCGCAAGTCTTTGCGGAGAATCGTATCTCACCTGCACACCGTTTTTAACGGCATTGGCATAGCTTACGGTGTCATCCCACCCTGCCGTATTACCCGACGTGGCAAGCGGAGCGGATGATTGCGGTGTATATTCATTTGAAATTACCTCTGTATTAACTTCCGCTGCGCTGTTATTTGTCAAAGCAATTACGGGTGATATCAATAAAAATGACGCTGCAACGATAGCTGAAATTACACTTTTTATATTCTCAAGGCGTTTTATGTTGAATCCCTCCCTTTTTCACATTATCTTAATGATACATTAAAGTTTGGTAATTTGCAAGCAAAAAAACATTTTTCTCCCTTTTGCACAATCAAATCGAATCGTTTTTGTTTATAAGATATAGTAAAAGAAGATTCACCGCATTTTTACGAAATGTGATGAATCTTCTTTTTGTTCGTTGCGTGTGTGGATGCCCGTTTAACACGTTTATATATTCAATAGCTTCCTTGCAGAGTTACCTAAAATATCCGCCTTTTCTTCAGCTGTCAATGGCATTGAGAGTATGCGTTTTATTTCATCTCCGGCATTGCTCCACGGGCTGTCGGAACCGAAAAGAATATGCCCCTTCGTGTGATTTTTGACGATGCGTACAAACTGCTCCTCGGAGTAGTATTCCGTGCCCATTGAGGTATCAAGATAAATATCCGTACCCATGAGGTATTTTTCGACATCGTCCCACTGCGCGTGACCGCCGAGATGCGCGGCGATGATGACACCGCCCTTCATTTCGTCAAGTATCTTTCGGAAAGCGCACGGAGATGAACGGAACGGGGGCTTGTACGCAGGGTCAGCGCCTGCGTGAAACATTATCATAAGATTATGTGACAAAATATAATCGTATATTTTCATCATCCGAGGCTCATCGACCTTGAAATTCTGATATTCGGGGTGAAGCTTTATGCCTTTAAGACCGAGCGATACGATATAGTCAACATCGCGCTTGTAATCATCTGTGTCGGGGTGAAGCCCTCCGAAGGAAATAACACGGCTGTCGGTGGAGCTTTTTGCAAAATCATTCGTTTTTACGTGCTGTGACGGCTTTGTAATTACGGGCATTGCTACGGAAATGTCAACGCCCCACTCATCCATTCTTTGCACAAGCTCTGCCTTTGAGCCGTTTGTTACGGGATGATAGAGGTAATTTATATTCTCGGCAAGCGATGTTACGGCACGTGATGCTATTGCGTCGGGGAAAATATGCGTGTGAAAATCGATTACCATTACTGATTTTTCATCCACTTTACGGACATATCAAGCCAACATTCAGCCTCTTTGTTTAAAAAGAAGTCGTGAACAGATGCTGTTATATGGTTGCAAAGCGCAAGACCGTGAACCCCCTTCTGGAAGATGTGCATTTCAAAAGGAACGTTATTTTCACGCAGAGCCTTTGCCATTATAAGCGAGTTTTCAACGGGCACGCAGTTATCTTCAAACGTGTGCCATATGAACGCGGGAACGCTGTCGGGAGTTACGTGCTTTTCAACAGAATAGCTGTCAAGCTCCTCGTCTGTCGGTGTGTCCGTGCCGAGTATTCCCATAAAGCTTCCTCTGTGCGAAAATGTGCCTGCGGAAATAACGGGGTAGGAAAGTATAGTTCCGCATACGCGGTTTTCTCCCCTTTTCATACCTGCCATCTTGAGAAGTGACGGAGAACTGTGGAATGTACCAAGACATGCGCACAGATGACCGCCTGCTGAAAAGCCTACGGCAAATATACGGTCGGGATTGATGTTGAAGCGTTCGGCATTGTCCTTTAAAAATTTAACGCATTTGAATGCTTCTATAAGAGGACGGGGAAATACCGCATTTTCTTTTATGGAATAACGCAAAACGAATGCGTTAAGACCGTAGTGCATATATGCAAGTGCGATGGGTTCTGCCTCACGGTCGGAGCACGAACGATAACCTCCGCCGGGCAGAACGAGCATAACATCACGGGGAGGCCCTTTCATTTCAGGTGATTCATCGTGAACGTAGCAGGTGAGGTGTACGCTTTCATCCTCGGGGGTGGGATAAAAAACTTTTTCGCAAATCATATCGGTATTCCTTTCTTAATTGAATATTTCTTTATCTACCTCAGCTAAAGAGGGGTATATAAAATCGGGTTTTGATGCTTCGGGAGCACTTTCAACGTCATCAAGTGTTGCTTCACCTGTAAGCACGAGCGTTGCGGTAATGCCGTTTGCTTTTCCGAGGGCAATATCGGTGTAAAGTCTGTCACCGAATATGCACATATCAGATTTGTCAACACCCGTTATTTCGCATATCATATCGGCAGTTTCGGGGTACGGCTTGCCGAAGTATCGGGGGCTTACACCGGTTGATGCCGTCACTGCCGCACATATTGCACCGCTGTCGGGGATATATCCGTCCTTGACGGGACAGTTGAAATCGGGATGTGTTGAAAGAAATTCAGCGCCACATCGTATATACGTGCAAGCATTTTTCAGCTTTTCATAAGTAAGCGTTGTATCGAAGCTTACAACGACAACATCGGGTTGTTTATCTGTCACAAGAGGGATATTATGGTCTATAAAATGCTCCTCAAGTGCAGGTGTGCCGAGCAGATATACGGTTTTGCCTTTTCTGTATTTATTCAGAAATTCCGTGCAAACGTCGGCAGAGGACATAATTTCGTCCTTTGAAACACCGAAGCCCATTTTGTTGAGCTTTTCAAAATATACGGAAATGTTTTTTGATGCGTTGTTTGTAAAAAACAGTATGCGCCGTTTCGAAGCACGGAGCTTGTTTATAAAATCAACGGCAAACGGAAAAACGGAATCTTCAAGATACACCGTGCCGTCCATATCGAATATGTAAAGCTTTTTATTTTTCAGTATTTCATTCATTATCTTTTACCGTCTAAAAGTGCCGTGCCGATTACCGTGCCGTATTCGGAGTTTTCGGGAATTATGAAGTTGATGTCAAAAAGTTCTGACAAAGCCGGGAATATCTTTGTGCCCTGCGGTATCCTTGTCATATGTCCTGTCAGGACAATATCACGGATACCGTTTGTGCGTGCGGCAAAAATGCTCATCATTCCCGCAGTTTCAAATACGAGGTTGATAAGACCGAGAGCGATGTCGCCCTTTGTTGCAAGGTCGCTGAGTTTTCCGAAGTTTGCCGCTGTCATATTTTCGGCAAGGCCTATATTTTTCTCCGTCATATCTTTTATGCGAAGGTCGATGTTTTCAATGTTTCCTTCCTCGGCAAGCATAACAACGGATTCAATACTTCCGACACCGAGCATCTGCTTTGCAAGTCCCAAAAGCGTACCGCCGCCGACACCCGTACCGCCGAGATAATTGAAGTTATATTTACCGTCCTTTATCGTTGCGTGTGTAATGGAGGTACCCGTTCCCATGCTTACGATAATTGCGTTGTCAAGTCCCGACAGATAAAGACCGCCGAGTCCAACGCTTTCAAATTCGGGAACGTGGCAACATTCAAGTCCGTATATCGGCTTTGAAAGATACGATGAGCCGACACCTGTTATCATCACTCTTGAAACGTCGGAAAGCTCAAGCGAGTTTGTCTGGGTAAACTTGCCGAATGCACCGTAAACGGACGTTATCGGGTCGGTTGCTTTTACACACATAGGCGCTATAAGATTTTTGTTTTCGTCAAAGCCGACGATCTTTGTGGTGCTTCCGCCCACGTCTATTCCTATAACCGCTTTCATAATTTCTCCTTATGCGTTAAGATATTTTTCCTGTTCTTCGGAAAGTGTATCGATGCCTATATTTCCTGCTTTAAGCTTTGCCTTTGCAACGGAAATATCTATTTCACGGGGAACGCTGTAAAGCTTCTTTTCCATGTTCTTGCCGTTCTTCGCAAGGTATTCAAGTCCCTTTGCCTGAATTGCAAATGACATATCCATAATTTCAGCAGGATGTCCGTTGCCTGCGGCAAGGTTTACAAGTCTGCCTTCGGCAAGCAGATTGAGAATTCTGCCGTCGGGAAGCTCATAACCCATAATATTTGGCTTTCTTTCCCAAGTGCGTTTTGCCATCGACGCAAGAGCGCTCTTGTCTATTTCAACGTCAAAATGACCTGAATTTGCAAGAAGTACACCGTCTTTCATAACCTCAAGATGCTCACGTCTTATAACGTCGCGGCAGCCTGTGAGAGTTACGAAAAGGTCACCAAGAGGTGCCGCCTTTTCCATAGGCATAACGAGGAAGCCGTCCATTGTCGCTTCGAGTGCCTTGACGGGATCAATCTCGGTTACTATAACAACAGCGCCCATACCCTTTGCTCTCATTGCAAAGCCTTTGCCGCACCAGCCGTAGCCTGCGACAACAACGGTTTTGCCTGCTATCATAAGATTTGTCGTGTTCATTATTCCGTCAAGCGTTGATTGACCTGTGCCGTAACGGTTGTCAAAAAGGTGCTTACAGTCGGCATCGTTGACGTTTATCATAACGTAATCAAGCTCGCCGCGTGCTTCACGTGATTTAAGACGGTGTATACCTGTTGTTGTTTCCTCGCATCCGCCTATAAGATTTTCTCCGTAAGCTCTGCACTTGCCGTGAAGAAGATTTATAAAGTCACCGCCGTCATCTATGATAAGATGGGGACGGAACGAAAGCGTCTTTTCAAGATGCTTTTCATAGCCTTCCATGTCAATGCCGTGTATAGCATTCACTTCAAAGCCGTCGTGCGCAAGTGCGGCGGCAACATCGTCTTGTGTTGAGAGGGGATTACAGCCCGT
>JAZRTS010000103.1:0-1332 GCA_045652135.1 Eubacteriales bacterium
GTAGACATTTCGATAAGCGAATCGGACCACCAGGGCATATCAAAGTTGAGGTGATCAAGCTCGGCGAGGTTGGTGATAGCATTACGGGTAGCAAGTGTACCGCCGCACATACTGTAGCAACCGATCATATCGTATTCGCAATTGCCGCCTGCAAGGATTGCTGCCATTGCATGCTCAACAAAGGGAACCTGATTGGAGTTGTCACCGTTGATAAGGTTAGATGAGATGGTAATACCCAGTCTCTCCTCAACGGCTAAGTTGCGGAAGAAAATAGTATCAACAACGGTGTCACCCGTGTCCATTTCAACGTAGAAGTCCGGCAAGGAAGTGTTCCAGCCCAGAATGTTGAACTCGTAATTGTCAAAGTTGAGATCGGGGGAGAGAGTGTCCTTGAGATAACCGTTTTCGTCATAAGGACTTGTGGTTTCGGGGGCGGGGGTGGTAGCGGCATTACCTGCATCACCGTTATTGCCTCCCACAGTCGTGTCCGAGGGGGTATCGGTCTGGTCGGCGCATGCTATCATGGAAAACAGCATCATCGCAGCCAGCACAAGAGCCATCACTCTTAATAATACGTTTCTTTTCATGTTTTTCCTCTTGTAATGCTCATATATGAAAATCATATTATATACTTATATTTTACAATTTTTCAGCCATTCCATTATATCACATTTTATTTATTGTGTCAAGGAGTTGAAAGCATTTTGACATGTTGATTATCTTTCCCGATCCGCAACCATTCCGCAAACAAAGCAAAAAGCCTATTCGCAAAATAGGTTTTTGATATAATACCCCCACCCGGTGAGCTTCGCGCTTGATTTCAAAAGGCTGCAAAATTTCTTAAAAATATTGACAACGATCGAATTGTATATTATAATATATTTATTGAAACATTTTAATTATAAAGATGAGGTACACTATGTTTGACAATGTAAAACGCAATTTCGGATTTGGCTGTATGCGTTTGCCGATGATAGACGGTGAGGTGGATACGGCAGAATGCAATCGAATGGTAGACTCTTTTCTTGCAAACGGATTTAATTATTTCGACACTGCGCACGGATATCTCGACGGCAAAAGCGAACAGGCAGTCAAAACCTGCCTGACCTCTCGTTACGAGAGAGATAGCTATATCCTTGCAAACAAGCTTTCGGATTGGTTTTTCCAAAACGAGGAGGAGATCCTTCCTTTATTTGAATCCCAGCTGGAGATCTGTGGCGTTGAATATTTTGACTTTTATCTCTTCCACGCGCTCAACCGTAACTCTTATAAAAAGCATAAGGAGTGCAACAGCTTCGGAATCGTTGACGGGCTCAAAAAGGACGGAAAAGT
>JAZRTS010000104.1:0-2644 GCA_045652135.1 Eubacteriales bacterium
CGCAAAGGATATTGACGGCATCGTTAAATTTGCTGTTGAAAACAAAATTGATTTTGCGGTGGTAGCGCCCGATGATCCGCTTGTTCTCGGTGCTGTTGATGCGCTTCACAAGGTCGGCATCAAATGCTTCGGTCCGTGTGCGGATGCGGCAATAATTGAAGGCAGTAAGGTCTTTTCAAAGGATCTTATGAAAAAGTACGGAATACCAACAGCATTCTATGAGGTGTTTACAGATAAGAAATCAGCCATCGATTATCTTGAAAAGTCATCATATCCGATAGTTATCAAGGCTGACGGTCTTGCTCTCGGTAAGGGTGTTGTTATAGCTGAAGATTTTGAAAGCGCAAAAGCGGCTGTCATTTCGATGATGGAGGACAAGATATTTGGTGAAAGCGGCTCAAACATCGTAATTGAGCAGTTTTTAAAGGGTGTCGAGGTTTCCGTTTTGGCATTTACAGACGGAAAAACAGTTGTTCCGATGGTTTCGTCTATGGACCACAAGCGTGCGCTTGACAATGACAAGGGTGATAATACGGGCGGTATGGGAACGATAGCACCGAACCCCTATTATACACCTGACATTGCCGATGTCTGTATGAAGGAAATATTCATCCCGACTGTTGAAGCGATGAAAAAAGAGGGAAGAACATTCAAGGGATGTCTTTACTTCGGACTTATGATATGCCACGGCAAGCCGTACGTAATTGAATACAACTGCCGTTTCGGCGATCCTGAAACACAGGTCGTTTTACCGCTTTTGAAAACAGATCTTTTTGAAATTATGAAGGCGGTTGAAGATGAAAGACTTGACGAAATTAATGTTGAGTTTGATGGTGGCTCCGCTTGTTGTGTAGTAGTTGCTTCCGGCGGTTATCCCAAAAAGTATGAAACCGGCAAGGTCATAGACTTCGGAAATGTTGATACCCTTGATAACGTTACAGTTTACCACGCAGGCACAAAGCTTTCCGATGACGGTGAGATACTTACATCGGGCGGACGTGTTCTCGGCGTCACAGCGGTCGCTGACACACTTGAAAATGCAATTAAAAAGGCTTATGAAGGCGCAAAAATGATAAGCTTTGAAAAGAAGCATATGCGTTCGGATATCGGACAAACGGCGCTTAAAGCACTTAAATAAGGAAGATAAATTATGGTTTACAGAATATATACCGAAAAAAATCCCGCCCTTTCAAATGAAGCATCATCGCTTTGTGCAGAGCTTTCCGCACAGCTTGGTATAGCTTCGCTCAAGGGTGTGAGATTGCTTAACAGATACGATGTTGAAAATCTTGACGAGTCTCTTTTTGAAAAGAGTATTAACACCGTTTTTTCAGAGCCTCAGCTCGATTACGTTTACAGAACCCTGCCCGATAACGGCGGTGCATACGTTTTTGCAGTTGAATATCTCCCCGGTCAGTTTGACCAAAGAGCAGATTCAGCCGCACAGTGCATACAGCTTTTGACGGGTGCTGAACGTCCTACCGTAAGAACGGCAAAGGTTTATTATCTTGACGGTGAGCTTACCGACGAGCAAAAGGCGAAAATTGAAAAGTATATAATCAACCCCGTTGAATCAAGAAAGGCAAGCCTTGAAACAAAGAACACTTTGAAGGATATATACGATATTCCCACGTCTGTTGAAACGCTTAACGGCTTTATCGATATGGAGGGAGACGAGCTTGCTGAATTTGTAAAGAAATACTCTCTTGCAATGGATGCGGATGATATCCGTTTCTGCCGCGACTATTTCAGAAGCGAAAAACGAGATCCCACTATAACCGAAATCAGAATGATCGACACATATTGGTCGGATCATTGCCGTCATACAACATTTTTGACAACTATCGATTCTGCTGATATTGAAGATGAAGACGTTAAAAATACTTATGACGAATACATAAGAATAAGAGCAGAGCTCGGACGTACAAAGCCCATAAATCTTATGGATATTGCAACTATCGGCGCAAGATACCTCAAGGTAAAGGGCAAGCTTCCTAAAATTGACGAAAGTGAAGAAATAAATGCTTGTACTGTCAAGGTCGATGTTGACGTTGACGGAGAAATACAGAAGTGGCTTCTTCTTTTCAAGAATGAAACACATAACCACCCAACGGAAATCGAGCCGTTCGGCGGTGCGGCAACGTGTATCGGCGGTGCTATCCGTGACCCGCTTTCAGGCCGTGCATACGTTTATCAGGCTATGCGTGTAACGGGTGCGGCTGACCCCCACGTGTCGGTTGAAGATACAATTCCCGGTAAGCTTCAGCAGAGAAAGATCGTTACAACGGCGGCGGCAGGCTACTCTTCATACGGTAACCAGATAGGTCTTGCAACAGGACAGGTAGATGAAATTTACCACCCCGGTTACGTTGCGAAAAGACTTGAAATTGGTACTGTCGTAGGTGCGGCTCCCGAAAAGAACGTTGTACGTGAAGTACCGGCTCCCGGTGACATAGTTGTTCTTCTCGGCGGCAGAACTGGCCGTGACGGTTGCGGCGGTGCAACAGGCTCGTCAAAATCACACACAGCGGAATCTATCCACACCTGCGGCGCTGAGGTTCAGAAGGGTAATGCACCCGAGGAAAGAAAACTGCAAAGACTTATGAGAAACCCCGAAGCATCAACGCTTATCAAGAGATGTAAT
>JAZRTS010000105.1:0-6077 GCA_045652135.1 Eubacteriales bacterium
ATATTATTAAGTTATGACCGCCTTTGGCGAGTTTAGAGTTATGATTGACTTCGCCAAGTTATGATATGCCCGTGGCATGGTTATAAACGCTTGCGAAGCAAGCTCATAACGGTGAGCGAAAGCGAGCCTCATAACTCATAATTACCCTCCAGCACAAAATAAACGCAAGTGGGTTCAAAACGGCGGCACGTTGAATAAAACGGGCGAAAATGTTTAACTTATTACATAATTTTGTAATTTTTTTGTTACGGTTATTGACTTTAGTGAACTAAAGGGATATAATTTCCGTATATATGTAAAAAACAAACTTCTGTTTGAAAGGAATATAGAGATGAAAAGAGTATATAATTTTTCCGCGGGTCCTTCCGCACTTCCCATTTCCGTGCTTGAAAAATGCGCAAACGAAATGGTTTGCTACGGCGATGCAGGTATGTCCGTTATGGAAATGAGCCACCGTTCCCCCGCATACGATGCAATAATCAAGGATGCTGAAAAGCTTCTGCGCAAGGTTATGAATATCCCCGATAATTACAAGGTGCTGTTTTTGCAGGGCGGTGCATCACTTCAATTCGCTTCCGTTCCGCTTAACCTTATGACAAAGAACAAGAAGGCGGACTATATCGTAAGCGGTCAGTTCTCAGGCAAGGCGCTCAAAGAGGCTGAAAAATACGGTGATGCAAGACTTGTTGTAACATCAAAGGACAAGAACTTTACATACATTCCCCAAACAACACGTGAGGACTTCCGCGCTGATGCTGACTACGTTCACATCTGCTTCAACAACACAATTTACGGAACAAAGTTCAACTATATCCCCGACACAGGCGACATTCCCTTGGTTGCAGATATGTCATCGTGCATACTTTCCGAGCCTGTTGACGTTACAAAGTTCGGTATGATCTACGCAGGCGCACAGAAGAACGTTGCCCCCGCAGGTCTTACAATCGTTATCGTAAGAGAGGATCTCATCGGCAACGCGCGTGAGGATATCCCTGCTGTTATGGATTACAAGGTAATGGCAGATAACGATTCAATGTACAACACTCCCCCTTGCTACCCCATCTACGTTGCAAAGCTCGTATTTGAGTGGATAGAATCCCTCGGCGGTCTTGAAGCGATGAAAAAGCTTAACGAGGAAAAGGCGGCTGTTCTTTACGATTACCTCGATTCACAGGATTACTACATCGCTCCCGTTGAAAAGGATTCACGTTCTATGATGAACGTAACATTCGTTACAGGCGATGCAGAGCTTGACAAGAAGTTTGCTAAGGAAGCGGACGCGCTCGGTTTCAAGAACATCAAGGGACACCGTTCAGTCGGCGGTATGAGAGCGTCTATCTACAACGCAATGCCCATTGAAGGCGTAAAAGAACTCGTTAAATTTATGGATGAATTCGCAAAGAATAATCCCAAAGCGTAACGAAAGGAAACAAACAAATGAAAATAAAACTTCTTAATAAAATCGCAAAATGCGGCACTGACGTATTTGACGATAAATACACGGTAGGCGAAGAAATCGAAAACCCCGATGCCATAATGGTTCGTTCCGCAGCAATGCACGATATGGAATTCGGTAAGGATCTCCGCGCCATCGCACGTGCGGGCGCAGGTGTCAACAACATTCCCGTTGACAA
Source organism: Eubacteriales bacterium (assembly GCA_045652135.1). Taxonomy (GTDB): domain Bacteria; phylum Bacillota; class Clostridia; order Oscillospirales; family CAG-272; genus RGIG7213. The sequence goes on from JAZRTS010000105.1 coordinate 1,635, forward strand.
GTGCGCTGACCTCGGCATCGTTGTTTTCAACACACCCGGCGCTAACGCAAACGCTGTTAAAGAGCTTGTAATTGCAGGACTTCTGCTTGCATCCCGTGACATCGTCGGCGGTATCGATTGGGTAAAGGCTAACAGCGCTGATCCCGATATTGCAAAGAGCGTTGAAAAGAACAAGAGCAAGTTTGCAGGTCATGAGCTGAAGGGTAAGAAACTCGGTGTTATCGGTCTTGGTGCTATCGGCGGCCCGCTTTGTAACCTTGCACGTCACTTCGGAATGGAGGTTTACGGCTGCGACCCGTATCTTTCCGTTGAAGCGGCTTGGAACATCTCCCGCGACGTTCACAGAATTATGACAAGAGAAGAAATATTCAGAGAATGTGATTTTATATCCGTTCACACTCCCCTCGTTGTAAACGATGATCCCAAGGTTGCAACAAAGGGTATGATAAATTCCAACACTATTGCAATGATGAAGGACGGAGTTGTTATCCTAAACTTCGCACGTGATGCCCTTGTTGATGACGATGCTATCGAAGTGGCACTTGCAAGCGGCAAGGTTGCAAAGTACGTTACAGACTTCCCGAACGCAAGAACGGCAGGTATGAACGGCGTTATTGCAATTCCCCACCTCGGCGCATCCACGGAAGAAGCAGAAGACAACTGTGCGGTTATGGCAGCTCACGAGCTTGTTGACTTCCTTGAATACGGAAACATCAAGAACAGCGTAAACTACCCGAACGTTGAGCTTCCTCACAACGGCGACTACCGTCTGTGCGTGTTCCACAAGAACATTCCCAACGTTCTCTCACAGATCACAGCGGCTGTTTCCGATGCAAATCTGAACATCGAAAACTTCATCAACAAGTCCAAGAAGGACAATGCGTATACTATCGTTGAAATAAACGGCACACTTCCCGAAGAAATCGTTGAAAAGATAACAGCCATCGAAGGTGTTGTAAGAGTAAACATCATAAAATAAAATACAGTAAAAACACGGCTTCGTAAAAATTCGCAAGCCGTGTTTTCTATAAGGTAAAAAATATATTTCCGAAAGAAAATATGCGCCTGCCCTGAAGCAGAATTGGTAAGGAGATTTTTTATGGGAATTAAAAGTGTATCTGTAAGAATTGAAGAAGAAATGCTTGAAAAGCTCGCTTATGTCGCAGATTATGAGGGAAGAAGCATAAACAGCCACATTCTTGTTTTGATAAGAAAGGACATCAAAGCATTTGAGACGGCAAACGGCGAAATTGACGGAAATTTAGACCCATCGGTCAACGTAAAACCAACAAGAAAATAAAAAAAACGGAAAGCCTGAGCTTTCCGTTTTTCTTATTTACTTATGTAAATTATGCGCGAACCTTCTTGCAAACAACGATGCCTGCGAGTGAAAGTGTTGCAAGTGCAACAACTACAACTGCGAAGTCGCTTGTTTCGGGGTTGGAAGGTGTTGTTGTAGCACCGCCTTCGTTTGTACCGCCTACGAGTGTGATAGCGTCGATAGCCATCTGGTTAGCAGCGTCATCCTTTGTGATGAAAAGCTCACCGTTGTATTCGGAGTTGATAGCAATTTCAACGTCTCTCTGACCTTCTTTCCAGAACATACCGGGCTGGCTGAGCTTAGCCTGACCGATAACGTTGCCTTCAGCATCCTTAACGTATACGTTGTTATCAGCGATAGAAGCTACTGAAGGGTCTGTGCCGTAAGAAATGATGATCTTGGAAACACCTGCAAGATTCCATGTGCCCATGCTCTTAACATCGCCGTTAGCGCCGATGTGAAGAATTTTGTGTGTGTACTGTGCAGCCGAGAAATCGGATGCATCGGGCAATTCAGCAACGTTGACAGAAGTGTCAGCGGCAACTGCCATAGCCATGGATGCAACGAGCATCATAGCAACAAGAACTAAAGAGATAATTTTTTTCATGTTAGTAGGACCTCCATTTTGTTTTTTTGTTTATCTCGATATATTATTATAGCACGCATCTTACCGTCTTGTCAATATATTTTTGTAAAAAAAAAAGAACTGCCGTACGACAGTTCTTTTCAGCTTGTTGCTTAATTATTTCTTTTTCTTCATTATAACAACAACTGCAACTGCTGCTACAGCAACAACTGCTACGATGATTATAATGGGAAGAATGGAAGAACTTTCTTCATCGTTCTTCTTGTCATCAGCCTTTGTTTCAGTTGCATTCGTTTCAGCCTTTGTGTCAGCTGCGGGTGCTTCCGTTGCCGCATCCGTTGCAGCATCTGTAGCTGCGTCTGTTACAGCTTCCGTAGCAGGAGCTTCCGTTTCAGCCTCTGTAGCGGGAGCCTCTGTTGCAGGAGCTTCCGTTTCTGCGGATTTTTCAACAAATGTTATGTTGGAAATAGCAATACCGTCGCCTGAAAGGTTAGAGAAAAGAACTACCTTACCGCTGTAATCTGTGTTGAGCGTGATCTCAGATGTTCTGAGCGACAGAGCCCAGAAGCCAGTGGGAATAGAAGGCATAAATGAACCGAGGTCATTGCCGTCAGCATCCTTGAGATTAATAGTATCTGTGTCCGTATAGTAAGCATTGGGGTCACTGCCGTATTCGAAAATAACCTTGGAATACTTGGAAAGGTCGATTTCTCCGAGTGTAACCTTCAAGCCCACACCATTCTGGAACTTAATAACAGTGCCTGCAAACTGTGCATCGGTATATTCGCCGACACAGTCCGAAGATGCTTCTGTGATAGATGCAATGTCAACTTCAAAATCTGCAGCAAATACGCTGAGAGAAAGTACCATCATAAGAGCGATGGCAACTGCGAAAAACTTTTTCATGTTTTTCCTCCTGATATAAAATTTTGTTGACATATTATATCACAGATTTTTTCTGTTGTCAATACTGCGCATTTTGCCCTTATATATCAAGTTGTTTTGCCAGAAAATGAGATGCCGACATTGAAAGCTTAAGCTCCATATCGGTGCAGGCTGGTGCGTTCTCTCTATCCTCGGCAACAATGCACACACAACCGGAAATATCTCCCGACGTTACAATGGGACAACAGCAAACGATATAATATTTACTGTCGGGCACGGGATACAGCTTTGCGCTCTCGCCGTTAAACGAAAACGTCATTCTTTTGTTCATCAGCGTTTCAAGCTCGGACGATATTTTTTTATCGGTAAGCTCCTTTTTCGGTATACCCGACGTGGCAATGATCGTGTCGCGGTCGCAAATGACGGTACAAAATCCCGTTGTTTTGTTTATTGATTCGGCATAATCCGAGGCAAACGAGGTGAGCTGTGAAATGGGTGAATACTTTTTAAAAATCACCTCACCGTCACGCTCGGTAAAAATTTCCAAAGGATCACCCTCGTGTATTCTCATAGTTCTTCTGATTTCTTTGGGTATAACAACACGACCGAGGTCGTCTATTCTACGAACTATTCCTGTTGCTTTCATATATAAAAATCTCCTTGTTTTACAAATTTGTACTGTTAGTATCTGTAAAACAAGGAGATTTATACTGTATTTGGTAAACGATTTTTTTGCAATAGATTTATTTACAATTTTTGAAACTCTTCTTTTATATTTCTCTTAAAATCATTGAATGTTCTTTGGGTTATTTTTCCAATTTTACAATCGCCTTCTATGAAATTTATGTATTTATCTATTAAGTCTGTTTGAAGAATTTCTTTTTCCAAAAAATCATTATAATCACGAATTAAATCATTATATAAGAACTTCGCCTTGTCGATAAATGCTTTTTGGAATTTATTAACAAGAGGACCATTTGCTTCATGTCCAGTGAACGGGTCAAACATTTTAGGCACAAAGCAAATATTCCAAGGGCAGACAAATAACAATGGGTTTTTAGTATGGCCCCAAATATGCGAAACTTGATAGTTTCTCAATATTTCTAATGATGTATTTTTCGCTGTGCTTTTTTCATGTCGCCTTTTATCATATTTCACTTTTTGTGTAATATATTGAATTGTTTTTGTAGGAATTTCATTATTGGTTTTATCAAAATTTATATCCTTACCAAATTGTTTATAGAACTCTGTATATAATTTTGAGGATTGTCCATTCCTGCCTGAATTGCGAATCCACAGATTAGTATTGTCGTGCCAATCATTCTTTATTTTTTTCCATTCTTTTTCTGCAACCGCTTTGTCAGCAAATATAATGTGGTTAAGTCCCCAGTTAATAAATGCATCCTCAGAGAATGCGTTTTCAGAAAAATATTCAACAAATAATTGGTAAGAATCGGTTGTAGGCATGGTTTATACTCCCTTATATGTAATTGTAATACATTATAACATAGTTAAATGTGTTTTTCAATACTTTTGTATCTTTTTACCACACTATGTATCGCCCGCAAAACCTATCGAATGGTGTCAATGTTGTATATGACGGGTTCCCTTCGTGTATTCTCATAGTTCTTCGTATTTCTTTGGGTATAAC
>JAZRTS010000106.1:0-1188 GCA_045652135.1 Eubacteriales bacterium
CCGATTCTATCTCCGAGAACGGCGAGACCCTTACCCTTAAGCTCGACGGCGCAAAGACCGTAAGCCAGGTAAGAGTAACCTCCGATTCCAACTTTGCATACCCGATCCGTGTTACCATGTCTGCAAACAGACAGTCTCAGCAGAGAATCGGCGTTGCTCCCGAGCTTCTCAAGGACTTCGACGTTGTTCTTTACAAGGACGGCAAGGAAGTCGGCAAGAAGGAAGTTCGCGGCAACTATCTCCGCCTTGCTGTATGCAACGTAGAACCCACCGAGGCAGACGAGGTCAAGATCCACGTCCTCGCTACCAACGGTGCAGAGAACATCAAGGTCTACGAAGTAAGAGTATATTAATTAATACGAATAATAAAACACGGTTTGAGTCCCCGGACTCAAACCTTTTTTTACGCCTTGGACTTCAAAATTATTTACAATATCTTACATTCAATGCCGCTTCAATCGTCATTATATACAAAATCTGTACGCACTTTTTGTGCAACAATACAAAACACCTCACACCTTGAAAAAACTTTTCAAAAATGTGAATCGTATTTGATAAATTCGGTACTCGTATAGTGAAGAGGCAAAAAATTAATAATCAAAAAGGGGGGATATAAATGAAAATATTTAAACGAATATGTTTTAGCTTGATTTCTCTTGTCTTATTATTTTCATTTTCTTTGCAGTGCTTTTGTACGCCTGTTCATTATATACACTTTTACGCAGTTTTGGATATTGTGGATTCAGATGAGTATACGAAAAATTTTTTTGACAGGAGTACTCAGTCTCAGAAGTTAGGCAGCGCTTATTTGGATTCATACTACACTGTATCATCGGATGTTGAAGAAGAAAAGGTCAATAACATCAGTTTTTCAACCTGCGCTGTGAGCGATGAATACGGCTCAATATTTGATCAGCTGTATACGGTTTCCGCATACACCTATTACTGGGCAAAGCTTGACACGGGTGAAACGATAACCGTAACCAGAGTGAAGCGTTCCACTACGGGATACAGCGTTACCTCTGACCTGTCATTAACCGCAGGGGAAGACTTTGACGAAAAATACAACGTCAAAGATTTCAATTCCCAGCATATGTTTGATCAGCGCCTGGCAAAAATACAAATTGAATTCGCGCCTATGGAATTATGGAGAGACAAGGTGATTTTTGATCCGATGCAGCACGGTCC
>JAZRTS010000107.1:0-9585 GCA_045652135.1 Eubacteriales bacterium
AATAATATTATATTTTCGGGCGGTGTATCTTCCAATAAAACTCTGTCCGAATTTATGAAGAAAAAATACGGTGCGCATTGTGCCGAGCCGCAGTTTTCACAAGATAATGCGGCAGGAATTGCGCTTTTGTGTATGGAAAAACTGAATGAATGTTAAAAAAGATAAACCGATACTCACCGTGTCGAAGCTTAACGAGTACGTGAAAATGTTACTCGAAAACTCTCCCGTGCTTACAAATGTGTATGTTTCGGGAGAAATATCTAACTTCAAACTGCATATTGCAAGCGGACATATATATTTTACTTTAAAGGATTCGCTTTCTTCAATCAAAGCTGTGATGTTCAAATCCTCTGCGGAGCGACTTTCCTTTGTTCCAAAGGACGGAATGAAGGTAATTGTTTCGGGCAGGGTATCATCTTATGTGCGTGACGGTGTTTATCAAATATATGTTTCGCAGATAGTTCCCGAGGGGATAGGTGAAACAGCACTTTATTTGGAGCAGCTTAAAGAAAAACTCGCTAACGAAGGACTTTTTGATGATGCGCATAAAAAGCCTTTACCTGAATATCCAAATAGTGTAGGTGTTATAACTTCACCCGTTGGCGCGGCTATAAATGACATAATAAATGTTTCAAAAAGACGTTATCCGTTGGCTGAAATACTGTTGTATCCCGCTATCGTGCAGGGCGCAGAGGCTGAAGCTTCACTTGTTTCGGGGATTGAATATTTTTCGGCAAATCCTACGGTCGATGTAATAATCATAGGCCGAGGCGGAGGTTCAGGCGAAGACCTTTTTGCATTCAATTCAGAAAAGCTTGCAAGGGCAATATACAATTGTCCTATACCTGTTATTTCGGCGGTAGGGCACGAACACGATTATTCAATTTCGGATATGGTTGCAGATATGCGAGCGCCGACACCGTCAGCGGCGGCAGAGCTTGCGTTTCCCGATATGAAAGAGCTTAAAGAATCTCTACGTGTGAAGCGTGAAATGCTTTGCCGTATAATGGATACAAAACTTTCTCAAATGAGAAGCAATACGGAAAGTATTTCGAATTCCTCTGTTTTTCATTCTTATGAGAGGATAATAAATGACAAAAGACTGTATATTGACTCGCTCGGTGCAAATCTTAAAACAAGCTATATGTCTTTAATCAAAGAAAAGCGTGCAAATCTTTCAACACTTTCCGCAAAGCTCGATATGCAAAGTCCATTGTCCGTTTTATCAAGGGGATATGCGAAAATCGCAAAGGATAAAGACGTTATAACGAGCAGTAAAGAACTTAAAGAGGATGATAAAATAACGGTAACATTTGCCGACGGTACGGTAGATGCTGTTGTTTTGGGTGATAAAAATGAAAAAAATGACATTTGAAGCGGCTGAAAGCCGTCTTAATGAGCTTATTAAGCTTTTAAGTAATTCAAATACACCGCTTGATGAAGCACTTGCTCTTTTTGAAGAAGGAATAGGTCTTATAAAGTATTCCAATAAAATGCTCGATGAAGCAGAACAAAAGGTAAAGGTTATAAGCGAGATATGAATATAAAAGAAGTAATAAAGGAAAACGCAGTTCTTGCGGATAATTATATTTCAAAGGCTCTGCCTACAGCTGATGAAGATTTTACAATCATCTTTGATGCTGTCAGGTACAGTGCCGAAAGCGGCGGCAAACGTATACGCCCCACACTTACGCTTGAATTTTGCCGTATGTGCGGAGGTGCTGACGAGGATGCGCTGCTTCTCGCAACAGCGCTTGAGCTTATACACACATATTCCTTGATTCACGATGATCTTCCTTGTATGGACGATGATGATCTGAGACGAGGAAAACCCACAAATCATAAGGTGTTCGGTGAAGATGTCGCAACACTTGCAGGCGATGCGTTGTTGACTTATGCGTTTGAACTTATTGTCTCATCAAATCTTTCAGATCCTGTAAAGATAAAAGCTATCAAAGCTCTTTCATATAATGCAGGTATTTACGGTATGATAGGCGGTCAGGTAATGGATATGCTCGGTGAAAAAACACCGTTGACAGCTGAAAAACTTTATAAAATGAACCGTCTCAAAACAGGCTGTCTTATAAAGTGTGCGTGTCTTTTCGGCCTTTATGCGGCTGAAAACACGACAACAGTCAAGGAATCTCTTTACGCCGATGCTGAAAAATATGCCGACGGAATAGGTGTATCATTCCAGATAACTGACGATATACTCGATGTATGCGGAGATGAAAAAGTCCTCGGTAAGCCCATCGGCAGTGACAGCGACAACGGAAAGACAACATTTACAACTATTCACACCGTTGATGAAGCGAGAGAAATTGCAAAAAAACTTACAAGCGATGCAAAATCCGCAGTTGCAGGATATAATAATTCAGAATGTTTACTTGAACTTGCCGATTTTCTTTTATCAAGACAATCTTAAATTCAACTTCATCTGATGAGAATTGATGTATATTTATTTAGTCACGGCTATTGCAAAAGCCGTGAAGAAGCAAGAAAACTGATTAAATCAAATTGTGTTAAATGTGGCAGCGCAGTAATTGATAAGCCATCGTATGATGTTGCGGACGGTGTAAAACTTGAGGTTACAAATCCGTTTAAGTACGTCAGTCGAGGCGGCGATAAGCTTGAAGCGGCGCTTGAAAATTTTAAAATCGATGTCAGAAACTGTATCTGCATCGATATAGGCGCATCAACAGGCGGATTTACAGATTGTTTATTGCAAAACGGTGCGAAAACAGTGTATGCAATAGATTCGGGCAAAGAGCAACTTGACAGCAAGCTTAAGTCTGACGCGCGTGTAATCAGTATGGAAAACGTAAATGCACGGTATTTAAGATCCGGTGATCTTCCGGAAATGTGTGATGTCTGTGTTATGGATGTTTCATTTATATCACAAACGCTTATACACCCGGCTGTAAATGAGATTTTAAAGAATGGCGGATATTTTATTACACTTATCAAACCTCAATTCGAGGCAGGGAAACAGAGCATTTCAAAGGGCGGTATCGTTAAAGATGAAAAAGCGCGTGATTTTGCAAAAGATAAGGTAATTTCTTCGGCACAGCTTAACAATCTGGAATTTATAAACTGTATTACCTCACCGATAAAAGGCGGAGACGGTAACATTGAGTATCTTGCGCTGTTTAAAAAAATAAATAAGGATCTATAATTTATATGGAACAGGGAAATATCGTTAAAAAAAGACGGCATATGAAAATCCTGGAGTTAATATCAAATCAGGATATCGAAACACAGGACGATCTTTCGGAGCTTTTACGTATTGCGGGATTTGAGGTAACTCAAGCAACGGTTTCACGTGATATAAGAGAGCTTAAACTTACAAAATCAGCCGACGAAAATGGAATATACAAGTATACGATCTCACAAAGTGAGGACGATAAATCGATCGGGAAGTATGGATTTATATTAAGGGAAACAGTTGTAAGCTGTGCAAAAGCGCATTCGCTTGTCGTTGTGAAAACTATTTCCGGTATGGCAAATGCAGCTTGTGCGGCAATTGACCATATGCAATGGCCGCACGTTGTGGGTACCATTGCGGGTGATGATACAATATTTATAGCCGTAAAAGAGCCCGAAGATGTCAGAAATGTTGTTGAAGCATTGAACAGTATTTTGTCAAGATCTTAAATCTATCAGGGGGTGACGGCTTGCTTGCAAATCTTCATATTGAAAATATAGCTGTTATCAAAAATCTTGATATTGATCTTAACAGCGGTTTTACGGTTTTTACGGGCGAAACAGGTGCAGGAAAATCGATAATAATAAATTCAATAAATTTGCTTTGCGGTGAAAAGGCGCAAAAGGATATGATAAGAACGGGCGAGGATGAAGCCACGGTATCTGCGCTTTTTCAAAATGTTCCCGAATATGCGGAAAGTGTACTTACAGAGTACGGATTACCGCTTTGCGACGGTGAAATATATATAACACGCAGTATTAACAGTGACGGCAAGACAACTGTGAAAATAAACGGAAAAACATCACCGCTTTATGTGCTTAAAGAAATATCGGCTGTTTTGCTGACACTTCACGGACAGCATTCCTCATACCGTTTGCTTGAACAAAAGAATTATCTTGAGTATCTTGACGGTTTTTCCGATTGTTCAAAGGAATATGATGATTACATATGTTCTTACGAGGAATATAAAAAAGAACGTGCTGTATTTAAAGCTCTTTCCAAGACTTCCAAAGAAAAGGGTGAGCGTATTGAGCTGCTCAAAATAAGAGTCAGGGAAATAGATGCTTTGAAGTTAAAACCGGGCGAAGAGGATGCGCTTACAGAACAACGTACGAGAATCAAAAATATAGAGCATCTGACAAAGCATATAAAGCTTATTTCGAGAGCACTTTACAAAAACTCAAGTGGTTTGTCCGCAAGTGATCTTATGAACAAAGCGGCAGAAAGCCTAAGTGCATTGGCTGATTTAACAGGTGACGAAAAGCATCAGGAAAATGCCAAAAAGCTTTCGGATTTTACATATGAAATCGAGGATATTGTCGAGGGGATAAGATCGCTCCTTTCGGGAATTGACGAAGATCCGAAGGAAGCACTTGACAGAATCGAGTCAAGACTCGATAAAATAACATCTTTAAAGCGTAAATACGGTGTTGATGCTGACGGACTTATAAAACTGAAGGATGAGGCATTATCCGAGCTTTCAGCACTCGATAACTCCGAGATTTTACTCAAAGAATCAAAAGAACGTCTTGTTGTTCTTTCCGAAGCTTGTAAAAATAACGCCGCTATTCTTTCTCAAAAGCGAAAAGAAGGTGCAAAATCATTGCAAAAGCTTATATGCGATGAACTTGCAGAGCTTGATATGGGACAGTTACGCTTTATAATATCTGTGGAAGATAAGAATGAATACGATGAAACGGGTGTAGATTCCGTAGACTTCCTGATTTCCACAAATAAAGGTGAGGATGCAAGAGCTGTCAATAAAATTGCTTCGGGCGGTGAGTTGTCACGTATAATGCTTGCAATGCGGTCTGTTTTCAGACAGAAAAACAATATAGATACAATAATTTATGATGAGATTGATACAGGTATCTCAGGAGGTACTTGTGAAAAGATCGGAAGAAAACTGAAAAATTCTTCTTTACAATGTCAGGTTATCTGCATAACCCACTCCGCGCAAATTGCGGCTGTTGCTGATAATCATTACAGAATATATAAAGAAACAATAAACGAAAGAACAGAAACAAAAATAACCTTATTATCAAACGAAGAAAGGATAAAAGAGCTATCACGTATCATGGGCGGTGTAACAATATCTGAAAGTGTGCAGGCAGCCGCACGTGAGATGATAGAAAACGGTACGAAAAATGGGACTGTTAAAGGAATTTAAAGACAGGGGCATGCTTGCTCAGATAACAAACGAGGAGGCAGTAAAAGAACTGTTTGAAAAAGAAAAGATTTCTTTCTACATAGGCTTTGACCCCACAGCTGATTCGCTTCACATCGGTCACTTCATTCAGATGAAGATCATGGCACATATGCAGCGTGCAGGTCACAGACCTGTTGTTATCTTCGGCGGCGGTACTGCAATGATTGGAGACCCGTCGGGCAAAAACGATATGCGTAAGATGATGACAAGGGAAACGATACAGTATAACGTAGACCGTTTCAAGGAACAGATGGCAAAGTTTATTGATATTTCCGACGGAAAAGCGTTGTTCGTTGATAACGCAGACTGGTTGTTACAGCTCAACTACGTTGATTTTATAAGAGATATCGGTAAGCACTTCAATATCAACAGAATGCTTGCGGCTGAATGTTATAAGGCAAGACTTGAAAAGGGCGGTCTTACTTTCCTTGAATTCAACTATATGCTCATGCAGAGCTACGATTTTTACAAGCTGTACAAAGATTACGGTGTAAAAATGGAGCTCGGCGGTGACGACCAGTGGTCAAACATCATTGGTGGTGTTGAGCTTATCAGAAAAATGACAGGCGATGAGGTTTACGGTGTAACGTTCAATCTTCTTACAAACAGCGAAGGCAAGAAGATGGGTAAGACTGAAAAGGGCGCTGTTTGGCTTGATGCTGAAAAAACATCTCCCTATGAATTTTACCAGTACTGGAGAAACATTGGCGATGCTGATGTTATCAAGTGCATGAAGATGCTTACATTTATGCCACTTGATGAGATTGCAGAGTACGAAAAGCTCGAAGGCAGTGAGCTTAACCGCGCAAAGGAAAAGCTTGCATACGAGCTTACACTTATCATTCACGGTAAAGAGGAAGCAGACAAAGCTGATGCAGCTGCAAAGGCTTTGTTCGGCGGAAACGGAAATACCGAAAATATGCCCACAACAACGCTTGCTGATGCTGATTTTACAGACGGTGAGATAGCACTTCTTCAGATGCTTGTTATGTCCGGAATTGCAAAGTCGAGAAACGATGCAAGAACTCTCGTAACACAGGGAAGCGTTACTATCAATGATGAAAAAATTACAGACCTTGGCAAGAAGATTTCAAAGACAGATATCGGTGACGGACTTATCGTAAGAAAAGGTAAGAAAGTATACCACAAGTTTATCGTAGGCTGATATGTTTGAAAATATTATAAAGAATCTTGAACGCAATAATATGACCGCACTTGCAGTTAAAACTGCAAGTGATGCGCTTGAGTATATAAAGAAAACCATTCCCGAAGGGGCAGTTGTATCAAACGGCGGCTCAATGACACTTTCGGAGATAGGGGCTATTGAACTGCTCAGAAAAGGTAATTATAACTTCCTCGACAGAGGTGCTGAAGGGCTTACACGTGATGAAATTGAAGAAATTTTCCGTAAGTCATTTTTTGCGGATTATTATCTTATGAGCACGAATGCACTTACTGAAGACGGTTTACTTTACAATGTTGACGGTAACAGTAACCGTGTGGCGGCACTTGTCTACGGGCCTAAAAACGTAATTATTGTTGCGGGTAGGAATAAGATAGTAAAAAATATCGATGAAGCGATAAAGCGTGTAAAAACAGTTGCCGCGCCCAAAAACTGCGTTCGTCTTAACTGTGAAACATATTGCAATATAAAAGGTGAATGTGTTTGCGCTGACAGTGACGATTTTGATGGATGCGATACTGACAGCAGAATATGCTGTAATTACGTTATATCCTCGAAGCAAAGAAAAAAGGGAAGAATAACTGTAATTATAGTTAATGAAGATTTAGGTTATTAATATAAAAAACACCTTGCATTGGCAAGGTGTTTTTTGTTACCAAATAAGAGGTATCATTCGGTATTTTACTTTCTTTTTGTATTCGCTGTATCCGTTAAGTTCTTTTTCCAAAAACTTTTCTTCGTATTTTATACGTTTTGCAATTATAAAAGGGTATACAAGAAAAATCAAAAATGAATATATTGAGCCTAAAACAAGCGGAATGGACAAAAACAAAAGAACGGTTGCAAAGTACATAGGGTGGCGGACTATACCGTAAAGTCCCGTATCAATAACTTTTTGGTTTTCCTGAACCTCAATAGTACGGCTTAGATATGCGTTTTCGCGAAGTACCTCGGCATAAAGAATATACGAAACAATAAAGATAACAGAGGCACCGATAACAATATAGTTCGGTAAAATGTACCATTGGAATCGGTGACCAAGTCCTGCTATAATAAATCCGGCTATAAACATTAAACCGCTTAATTTAACAATAACGTCTTGTTCAGACTGTTTTTCCTTTGCATCAAGGCGTTTTTTGAGTAGCTCAGGGGATTTTATCATCATTACTATTCCTGCCAAAAACATCGGTGCAAATAAAATGGTAATAAGCAACCAACCGTTGAAGAAATAAATCGTTCCTGCAGGTAAAAATATTAATAATGCAACTAAAATAAATCCAAGTAAAAATTTTGTTATTGCGCTTATAAATAGTTTTATATTCATAAACTGCATCTCCTTCTCTTAATTACATATTACACATCATTTCATAAAATCCGGGAATTGCAGATGTTGCTAATATTTGCACAACCGTAGCCACATCAATAACTGCATGTCCCACCATAATTGGAAGTGGGTTTCTGCTTTTGTGATACTTCAGACACAAAATAAATGTTAATGGCAAAAAAGATATAAAACGATATACAACATATCTCACATCAAACAGTGTTGGAATAAAACTATGTTGTAATGCAAAAAACAGTGATGGAACAATGATGGCAATATGCTTATTTTTGATTGTATTTACCCCACACCCTAAATACAGACCATCTTCAGCAAATGCTGTTGATATTGGCAACACAACCACATTAATTATTGCAAGCCATAAAGGTATAGGTGCTATCATCATTGGTGCTGCATAAGGAATAACCCCATAGCATATATATCCTGCTAAGTACATTCCTACCATTCCAATAACTACAATAATCACAGACAAGCCTACAATTTGCTTCCATGTAGTTTTTCCTTTTTGATAATTTATCAATTTCCAATAACTACCATTATGCTTTTTTACTGCGAATACCAGCACTGCTATTGTAAACACATTAATTATACTCGCAACAACAGACCACCAATTAGATATTTCTTCTATTCGTTTACCAGCAACTGTTGCTCCGATTATAAAAGTAAATAAAAAAACAACACATCTCATTGGCAATAAATAATACATTTTTTTCATTTACTACTTCTCCGAAAAATTCAAGTTTGTTTAATTGATTGCATCAAAATTTATTTTGTATTTTAATGAAATCGCGCAAAGCGCGATGAAATCCGAGCGTTGCTCGGATGAAATCTGCCTTGCAGATGAAATTAAATCCGTCCTTTTTCCAACGAAGTTGGATTTCATCGCGAGATGATTTCAACCCCCGTAGCGAGATTTATTCCGTCGGAAAGACGGATTTAGTTGAAAAAAAGCACATATTGTCTATATAGACAAATGTGTGCTTTTTTCTGGCCTACCCTAAGGGATTCGAACCCTTAACCGTCAGAATCGGAATCTGATACTCTATCCAATTGAGCTAAGGGTAGATGAGTGATATAAAAAATATATCACTTAATATTCATCAAGGAAATTTGTATGTTTTCCGTCTTTGCTGTAGCCGATGACAGTATTTAAATTTACGTTGTGCGTACTTTTGAAAATATTTGCTTCGACCTGCGGATAGTCTTTTTTCATACTGTTTATAAGCCGCTTCATTTCTTGACGTTTAGATTCCATCACAGCGTTTTCATCTGCAATTTTTTCAGTAAAACGGCACGCACACTGTAAAAATTCAAGCTCGTTGTAATTTCGCCAAGCAATTATATCATCTTCGCCCACACAGTACATAGGACGTATAAGCTCCATACCGGGGAAATTTGTAGAATGAAGCTTCGGCATCATCGTTTGGTACTGCCCGCCATACAAAAGCCCCATAAGCACCGTTTCTATAACGTCATTATAATGGTGGCCCAAAGCAATTTTGTTACATCCAAGCTCCTTAGCGAATCTGTAAAGATAACCTCTGCGCATCCTTGCGCATATATAGCAGGGAGATTTTTCTATATGCTCGACCGATGCAAAAATATTAGTGTCATATATGCGAATCGGAACACGTAAGAGTTCGGCG
>JAZRTS010000108.1:0-7959 GCA_045652135.1 Eubacteriales bacterium
CCGAGGTATATGAGCAAAACGGAGATATCGGCAGGGGAAACACCGCTTATTCTCGATGCTTCACCGACAGTTTCCGGTCTCATTTTTTCCAGCTTCTGGCTTGCTTCTATACGGAGTCCCTTTATTTTTGAGTAGTCAATATCGGCCGGGAGCTTCACGCCCTCCAATTTTCTCGCCGCTTTGACAGCGGAAAGCTGTTTTTTGATGTACCCCTCGTATTTTATCTTGACTTCCGCTTCGTAGATCACGTCCTCGTCTTCTTCAGTGCGTGATACGTCAACGTCCTTCAGCATTTCGTAAGTGAGCTGGGGACGGCGCAAGAGATCCGCAAGCTTTGCTGTGACCGTTATGCGCTCTGTTCCCGCCTTGTCTGTTATCTCATCGAGTCTTTCTGACGGGCGGATATTTGCCTTGCTTGCTCTTTCGATTTCACGCTCGATTCTCGCTTGTTTTTCCTTGAAGCGTTCATATCTTTCCTCGCTTATAAGCCCTATTTCATATCCGTAGGGTGTCAGACGCTCATCTGCGTTATCCTGACGGAGAAGCAGGCGGTATTCCGAGCGCGAGGTCATAATTCTGTACGGCTCATTCGTGCCTTTAACAACAAGGTCATCAATAAGCGTGCCTATGTAGCTTTCGTCGCGTCTTAAAACGAATTCGTCACGTCCTTCAAGCTTCAAGGATGCATTGATACCCGCGATAAGCCCCTGTGCCGCCGCTTCCTCATAACCTGACGTGCCATTGAACTGGCCTGCGCCGTAAAGTCCGGGGATCTCCTTGAATTCAAGTGTGTGCTTGAGCTGTGTGGGATCGATACAGTCATATTCAATAGCGTAAGCGTGGCGCATAATTACAGCGTTTTCAAAGCCCTTGAGCGAATGGAGCATCTGCATCTGAACATCTGCCGGAAGCGATGACGAGAAACCTTGAATATAAAGTTCCTCCGTTTCCTCGCCCATCGGTTCAACGAAAAGCTGGTGACGTTCTTTATCGGCAAAACGCACTATTTTATCCTCAATACTCGGACAGTATCGAGGGCCCGTGCCCTTTATCATACCGCCGTAAAGAGGTGAACGGTGGAGATTTTCTTTTAT
Organism: Eubacteriales bacterium; assembly: GCA_045652135.1. Lineage (GTDB taxonomy): Bacteria > Bacillota > Clostridia > Oscillospirales > CAG-272 > RGIG7213. Next base: position 1,095 of record JAZRTS010000108.1, read on the forward strand.
TATTCTGTGTGTTTCGTCATTCGTGTAAACGATGTGGCAGGGGATTTCGGGACGTGATGCAAGCTCTTCCTTTGTTGTGCGTACGGAAAACGGAATTTTGCTGTCGCTGTGCTGTTCGTCAAGTACGGACAAGTCAACGCTGCTTTTCAAGACTCTCGCAGGTGTGCCCGTCTTGAATCTCATAAGACGGATGCCCATTTTTTCAAGATTCTCCGAAAGTCCCAGCGACGGAAGCATACCGTCAGGCCCTGACTGTATTGCGCTTTCGCCTATGATGACCTTGCCGCCGAGGTACGTGCCTGCGGAAATTATCGCCGCTTTACAACGGAACACGGCGCCGAGCGCCGTGACAACACCACAGACAGCGCCGTCATCATCACGGAGAATGTCAACGACCTCCGCCTGATACAGACGGAGATTTTCGGTCTTTTCTATCGTGTGCTTCATATACGTATGGTATTTTACTCTGTCAGCCTGCACTCGTTTTGAGTGCACGGCAGGGCCTTTGCCGAGGTTGAGCATTCTGTTCTGAAGTGTAACAAGGTCAGCCCCTCTGCCCATTTCACCGCCGAGAGCATCTATTTCAAAAACAAGGTGTCCTTTGCCCGTACCGCCTATTGACGGATTACACGGCATATTTCCGACTGAATCCAGATTCATCGTGAACAGGATAACGTCGTGCCCCATACGGGCGCACGCAAGTGCGGCTTCAATACCTGCGTGACCTGCGCCTATAACGGCAATATCTGTTTTACCAAGTTCAAAATTAATCATTTTTTTCTTCTTCGTTTATGGTTTTCAATATTTTCGATATTTTTGCGCCGTACTCAACAGACGTGTCGGGTACAAACGTAAGCTCGGGTGTTATACGAAGATTTAAAGTCATTGCAAGCTCACGGCGGATAAAGCCCTTTGCGCTTTCAAGACCTTTCTTTATTTCTTTTCTCTTTATTTCCGCTTCTTCACCCTCAACATCATCCAAAAACGAGTAAAACACCTTTGCGTATTTAAGGTCGGGGGAAACGTCACAGCCGGTAACTGTTGTAAGTGAGCCTGATACCCTCGGATCCTTTACGTTTCTGATGATACGGCAAAGCTCTCTTGTCATTTCATCGTTTATACGGCGTATTCTGTAATTTGCCATTTATTTTATCCTTTCGGTTTTATTCTTATTATCCGTTTTATTTTACAACATATTCCCGTCTTTGTCAACGAAATAAAGATATATTTTTCATTTGTATGATTAATTTACCGATTTTTCGGAAATGCTATAAAAAAACAAAAGGAGAAATCTTATGCAGCTTTCACAAAAAGAAACATCGCTTTTAAAGGACTTGAAAGAACAGGAAAACCTTTGCGCAGACAAATACGCAAAGCACGCATCGTGCGCAAACGATGCACAGCTTAAAAATCTGCTTTCATCATTAAGTGCCGTGGAAAAGGAGCATTACAACACCTTAACACAGATCGAATCGGGTACAGTACCTGCGCCCTCGCAGTCATCAAAGCCCATGCCCACATTTTCTGCAACGTACGCAGGGGTAAACACTCCCGAAAAGCAGAATGATATGTATATCTGCTCCGACTTACTTGCAACGGAAAAACACGCATCTCACCTTTACGACACGTGCATTTTTGAATTTCAGGACGAAAACGTGAGAAATATGCTTAACCACATTCAGAAAGAGGAGCAAGGTCACGGCAAAATACTGTACGATTATATGAAAACAAACGGTATGTATTCCTAATAATTAGTATATAATAATTGCTCCTCAAGTAACGCTCTCCGCTTTAGCGGAGAGCATTTCATTTATGCGATAGCGTAAATTTCATACGGCTTTGCCGTATTTCATTAAAAAATAAAATGGCGGCTCATATCGGAAACAATTTTCCAAAACGAGCCGCCCTTTTTATCGTAAGAGGCAATACGTTACTTTTTTATCATTCATTATCAAGTTCGTTACGTTTCTCGGCTATCCACTCTCTTTTTTCGGTGTTGGCATTTTTTGTTACTTTTAAAAAGAAAAGCATAATAATATATTGTACCGCCAACATTATCGCAATATAAAATAACATGTCAAAAACAGTATCGAAGTCGGCACAAAAAATGGATACACCCGTGATTACAATAGGTGTGACATAGAACAACCAATCCATTTTATCGCTTCTGTCACAATCTTTTTCTTCGTTATCCAAAAACTCTCTCATGGAAAGCTCACCCAGACCCTTTTTAATATTGCGCTTGTTAAATGCGTTATATCTTTTTTCCATTATCGTATCGAAATTCACACGCGCCTGCTCTGATACCACATCATAAAACTTGATTTTGGGCTGTTTATTCTCCCTGCTTCTTTTACGATTGAAGATGAAATAAAATACCAAATAAACCGCAGAAACAAGCATAACCGCCCACACAGGACAAGTAAAGAAATTTAATTTATCCGATGACAATATCACAAACATCACTATAAATGAAACGACTGTCATACACACTTCGATACTTTTAAGCAAATTCATATTCACTTTTTTACGCTTGAACATAAAGGAACGCACCGCAAAATGGGTGATGTATCCTATCAAAATACAGGCGGCAAAACAAAAAAGATAACCCGATGCATTTACGTCACTTACAACAGACCAAAAATCCGTTCCCGGCCAATCTGCGTTCAAAAGGTCAAAAAACGCAAAGATAAGTTCGATTACAGCTATATTCTTTAAGGTGTCTAAAACACGCAGTATCTTATTTTGTGTTCCCATATCGGAACAGAACATTTTGCAAAAATCTTCAATGTTGTTGCCAACCACCTTTTTAACGGGTCTGCCCGATTCTTGTGCGCTGAGAAGCATATCTAACAAAGAGCCCAATCTATCCTCGCGAGTAGGCTCGTCAACATTTTCGCAATTGACGTACATTTCAACCTGATCAAAAACGTCTTTATATTCGCCCTGTAATTTATCCTTATAAAACACATAACTGTCTTTCATTCTGACACCTCACCAAATAATATTTTTTCTGCGGCACAACTTATTTTATAATAGCTTTTCTTAAAATCATCAAGCGCTTTTTCCCCCGGCGCAGTTATAGAATAATATTTACGTATCGGACCGTAAGGAGATTTTTCTTTTCGGCAGGATATAAGTCCTTTATTTTCCAAACGGGTTATTACAGGGTATAAAGTACCCTCAAAAAGACTTTCGAATCCGTTTTCTTCTAACTTTGCAAGTATCTGATACCCATAGGTTTCGCCTTGCGATATTACGGAAAGAACGCATCCTTCGAGAATACCTCTCAATAATTGAGATTCATCCATAAGTCCCTCCTCCTTTCAAAAACCTACTTTGCACCGTCAAGTAGGTTGGTGAAATTATATCATATCTACTTTGTGTTGTCAAGTAGGTGTAAGCATTATTTATATCTTTTTTTGATTTGGTCACTATATATCACTTTTGCAAGCTGCAAAATAAAACAAAAAAGACTTGCCGTATTTCATCAATAAATAATAATTATGGCAGCTCGTGTTCAGGGGGCGTCACAATTCACGTACGTGAATTTGACGTGCGCGACGCTCGCATACTTTATCGTTCGAACTGACATTGTGCGCACCGCCGGTTTCGCAGAAAGCGAAACGTGACGCCCCAGAAAGACACCCCCCCTTTTTGCTTTTTCATCCCGGCATCAATATAAAATTCCATTTTTTACAAGCAAAAATGCTTCCCTCGTCAAAGAAGGAAGCATTTTTCATTAATATGTTGATTAATTATCTTGTGTAAAGGTAACAAACACCTGCAAGGATAGCAAGACCGATGAGCACGGCAACAGCCACACGCAAGGGTGAAATAGGTGTTTTACCGCCGACCTTGCCCGTCTGACCGTTGACCATAAAATTGTATATTTTATCCTTATATTTAAACGAGGATATCCATATCGGCAAAAGCAGATATTTGAACTTTATGTTCGAATAGTCCGTGCTGAAAGCCACATTTCTTACGTGGCTTGTCAAATGATTGCTCTTTACATCGGAAATTATACCGCTTCGCAGTATACTTTCGATGTCATGCTGAGCGCTTTCCCACGATTCATCAAGTCCGACAGAATATCTTTCGGAAATAAATCCCGTTATGTATTCAGGCTTATACAAAAGGTTTTCCTCTGTATTAAACGGCTGAATGGACTTCAGAATGGCTGTATCGTAACGCTTCGTGGCAATTTGCAGATGGTCGTTTATAAACTTTTTGTAGGTTCCGGAGGTCGTATACCAATCGATGACCGTACGTGTTTCGCCTTTGGAGTTACGGACACGTCTTTCCTTACCGTACTGTGCCGTGTAGGGGCTGACCGTGTCGGTGTCAAACGTCCACACGGGGATATACACACCCTTGAAGGCTTCGGGCTTTGCCTTTTCCTTTGCTTCTCGCGGACAGAAAAGCTTGCCCTTTATCCACGATTTGAATTTCTCTCCCGCAGTTTTTTTGTCTACCTTGAACGGGCAGACACCGCCGGGGGCAAGTGTATCAACGTCGTTTTCCTCCATGACCTGGTTTGAGCCGCAGTAAGGACACTCATTTGAAAGGTCGAGCTCGTCATATATCGACTCCGCTCCGCACATCTTACAAATTATGGTCTTCTTTTTTGCGCCCCAGTCACAGTTGCCTCTCGCCTCAGCATCGTTGAAGTCAATTTCGACTGCCGATGTACGCTCAGACTCATCCTTTTTGGCTTCTATTTCGTATTTTGAACCGCAGAACGGGCAGCAAAGTCCGCCGCTTTTCGGGTCAAACTCCATAGTTCCGCCGCAAGAGGGACATTTTTTATCTGTGGCTTCTTGTGTTTGTTCTCTTGCTATATTTTCGTGACCGTATTCTTCACTCATAGCCATCTCCGTTTATTTTGCGTCGCCTTCGTCGAATATGTCGCCGCATTCGGGGCAGAATTTGGGAGGATTCTTGGGGTCAGCAGGCTCCCAGCCGCACTTGTTGCACTGATAAAGGGGAGCATCCTCGGGCTTCTTTGCACCGCATTCAGAGCAGAATTTACCCTTGTTTACCGCACCGCATGCGCAAGTCCAGCCGTCAGCAGGCTTTTTCGCACCGCATTCGGGGCAGAATTTGCCTGAAACCTCAGCACCGCATACGCACGTCCAAGCATCGGGGGCTTTTACTTCGGGCTTCTTTGCGCCGCATTCGGGGCAGAATTTAGCAGTTGCCGTAGCACCGCAAGCGCACGTCCAGGCATTTGCCGCCTTTTCAGACGCTTCTTTTTCAGCCTGCTGCTGAACACCCATATTGTAGAAGTTCTGAGCTGCGCCGAAACCGCCTGCGCCTGCGCCTCCGACCATACCCATACCCATAAATGCGTTTACCGCGCCGTTGGGATTGGAAGCCGCAGATTCCATTGCGTTTGCAGTTGCCGTAGTCATACGTCCGCTTGCCATAAATGCATTCGCACCGTACGATACGGAATCTTCCATCTCGTTGATCTTCTTCATATCCTCATCGGAAAGCGTGATGGGATTCATCGCGATCTTTTCAATGGAGATACCTCTTGTTTCGAGCCACTCTGTCTTGAGCGCCTCGTTCATCGCATCCTTGAGTTCCTTTGTCTTTGCGGAGATCTGTGAGGGACGGAGCTCCTGTTCGGAAAGTATTCCGAATGCAGGTACGAGAGCATCGATAAACTCTGTTTTGAGAGTGTCATCTATCTTGTCACGTGTGAATTCGTCCTCTACGTTACCGCACACTCTTGTATAGAAAAGAATGGGGTTAGAGATTATGTAAGAATAAATACCGTTGCATCTTACCTGAACGGTTCTTCTGAATCCTACCGCTTTATTTACAACGTCGAACATAATGGGCGCAGGAGTACCGAACTTGTTACCCATTATTTCCTTTGTGTTGAAGTAATAGATTCTCTGGTCCTTTGCGGTGTCGCCGCCGAATGTGAAACGCTTACCGAATGTCTTGAAGGAATCTATTATACCCTTGCCGAGACCGCCGTAGAAAATGCTGGGTTCAGTTGAAGAATCGTATACAAATTCACCTGATTCAGCGCAGACTTCCACAACCTTGCCCTGCTCAACAATTATCATACACTGACCGTCAGCAACGGCAATTATTGAACCGTTTGTGATTATATTATCTTCGCCTTTTTTATTTGAGGAACGTGAAGATGTGCGCTTTGCGCCCTTCTTTACAAGAACGTCTGCCTCAAGTGCATCACAGTAAAAATACTCGCGCCACTGGTCTGCAAGAACACCTTCGCCGGCGCCTTTGATTGCTTGAATAAGTCCCATAATATATTTCTCCTTTTTATTTATAAATTTATATCGTGATTATATCATCTATTGCATCATTTGTCAATAATTGCGGAATAAAAAGCAATATTTACAAGGTAAGAGGTAATATTTTGACGTTTTTAGGTGTATTTGTCATTGGCTTCAGATTGAAAAATGCAGTCAGAAACGAACGAAAACAGCGCCCTGCCCGTCCCCCCTCGGCTCGCAGGCATAACAGTTGTTACGCCTCGAGCCGCCACGGGCAAAGGGCGCATACACCGCACAGCGGTGTATGGTGAGTGAAGTTCATCTGATAAACACTTGTGCCAAAACGAACACATTCCCCTTACTTTACATACTTCTTATAATACGCCACGGCAAGGTCTGTCACAAGGTCATACGATTTTATACCTGCACTCTGTCCCTGCTGCTGTAAATACGCATCGTTTATACCGCCGACTATTTCCTCTGCAGGATTTTCTTTGTACTTTTCAAAAAATTCGTTGTATGCGATAAGCTCGCTTCTTATTTCGGGCGACATATTTTCAAGCACCTCAAAATACGTTTCTTTATCCGAGGAATAAAGGGCAGAT
>JAZRTS010000109.1:0-1382 GCA_045652135.1 Eubacteriales bacterium
AAGCTTCTTTAGGGGAAACTGAACTTGAATTCTGATACACAGGCACATCAGCGGCGGACGGGATACTCCGTCACTCAACAGATATACCGTTGAACCCGAACCGTTTGTATAATCCTTCTGCGGACACAGCGCAAAATATGCGGTGTTTCTTTTTATAATCTCTCCACCCGGCGCACACAGATAATACTTTCCGTTTTCGCTATCGGGTCGGCTGCGGTTATAGAGTTCAGCATTCAGCTCATCAATGTATTTTTTGAAAGCGCGGAGGCAAAAGTCGGCTTCTACACTCTCGGTGGATTTGTCGGGAATATCGATTCCAAGTGTGGCACAAGGAATACTGATCACCACCGTTGGCTTATCCTGCGCCAGCTTGTGCGTAGTAGATATATCGAATCCAATGCTTTCGTTGTAATAAGTTGAGCTGTAATCCACATACGCCGGCATTGTTGATGCAGGATCGACAATAGTCATGCTGCCTTCATACATAGCCTTGTATGTGGTTGTGTTAGGCTCCATAGATAATATTTTGTTTTTTAATCTCTTCATGGGCATCCCCTCTTTCATTTTTCAAAAGTGTTCTAATTTCGGTCATCATAAAAAATTCTCCTTTCGGTTTTGCTGAATTTTCCGTTTGACTCATATTCGAGGGCTTTCCACGAAAAACAAAAAGCACCCCTACGGGTGCATAAAGCTATACGTTCGCCAAAGAAATATATTTTAGGCAAACAAAAAAACACACCCGAGATCGGATGTGCATCAAAAACTATATAAACCTTGCGTTCAGCATACCGCAGGCGATACATATGACATCCGATAAATATAAGTGTTCATCATAATAATCGCCTCCTTTGGCTGAATTTGTAATTTGATTACGCTAATAGTATAGCATATTTTCGGTTAATTGTCAATTAGGGTTGGAAAAGTTTTCATCAACTGTTGGTTTACGAAATATTTTCATTTTGCCCTCTTGACAAACGATTGGCTCTGTGTTATAATTAAAGAACCAATTGGCTCATTATATTTCGGAGGGCATGTTTATGAGAAGCAGAGATGAATCGCTGTTCGGTAAGATCATGGATTTTGTAAATGAATACTTTGAGGATTACGGCAGGTCTCCCTCCACTCGGGAGATCGAGCAAGGTATCGGTGCATCACGCCCCACGATTCAGCGTTATCTCAAAACCCTGCAGGAGCAGGGCGAGATCGAATACGACGGTCATCGTGGAATCATTACGCAGTACATGAGAGAGCTGATGGATACGAACCGTGTGCAGATGGGCAATTCCATTCCTTGCGGACCACTCACCGAGGTGACCGATGCAGAGCTTGAACATATTCGCTTGCCCATGGCTTTGACCGGCAGCGGAGATTTCTTCCTTTTG
>JAZRTS010000110.1:0-32890 GCA_045652135.1 Eubacteriales bacterium
GCATTGTTGACGCAGTTTATTATGAGAGTCTGAATAGTATTGTTTGCAAGCCCTGCATAACCAAGGATTCCTCCGACACCTGCGGTAGCCGAGCCGTCGGCAGATGCTGTAACGCTTCCGTTATTTGTACAATTTTCAATAATAATACTGTCATTGAATACCGAGCCTATGATACCGCCGATGCGGGCTGTTGCAGAGTCTGTTAGCGTTACAGAGGCATTATTGATGATATTATTGAATATACCTCCGTTTGCTTTACAAACGAGTGCACCTGCAGAATTCCCGTTAGCATACGCAGTAAGCTCAGCTGCGGTTACGGTAACGGCACCTTCCACGATGAGGTTGCGTATCTCGCCGTGAACACCTGATTTATTTCCGCTCGGAAGCTCCTTGATGATGGGTTTATTGGTCGTTATTGTATATCCGCATCCATGGACATCATCGTTGTTTTTTCCGCCTGCAAGAGTAGTGAAGTTTACACCGCCCTCTGCCAGATCGATATCTGCGGTAAGATAATATTTTCCGCCGGGAGCTATTCTTTCAAACTCGTTAGCATTATTTATCGGTGTCCAACCATTGACTGTGACGGTAAGGTCTGTTATATCTGCATCACAGAAATTTTGAGATATCGGGACATCCGATGTTATTGTATGACCGTTGCCGAAAAGTATACCGGAGAAATTATTTGTATTTGTATCATTTTTATCTTGAAAATATTTTTAAATAGTGATATAATTCTTTAAACACCGTGCAACATTCAAATTATAAAGGATGGACAAATATGAAAAGGATTTTTTCAATTATGCTCGCTCTTACATTTATTTCAGGATGCATGTTTACAATACCGTCCTGTACCGGCGATGAAAACACAGATCAAACCGCAAACGGTACTGATACGGCACCTGTCGTTGAAGCTTCTCCAATTGAGATAATCAAGGACAACAAGGCAATGTATACAGTTGTTTATCCCGAAAATTGCTCGGATACCTTAAATTCTGCACTTCAAAGCCTTGTATCGGCAATAAAGACTTCAACGGGTGTCGATGTTGATTCCGTCGCAGATTCGCAGGCGATAAAGGAAAGCGGAAAATATATTCTTCTGGGTACTACTTGTTTTGAGCAGTCTGCCACGGCTATCGACTCTCTTAAAACAAACGAAGATGCTTACACGATTGAAAAGGCTGACGAGCACATTGTATTCGCAGGTCATTTCGATAATGCAACAGCATCTGCCGTATCCTATTTCATAGAATCTCTTATGTCTGAAAATTACGACAAATCCACAGGAACGCTTCTTTTTGAAGAACACCTGAACGAAGGCACATCTCCCCTCCCCACTTCTTTTTCTTTAAAAGACCTTGCAAGCTACACAATAGTTTACAGCGATAAAACGGAGGGATATTTAGATGCCGCACAGTCAATCCAGGAACGCATCAAGCGTGACACCGAAATAACACTTCCTATCGTCAAGGACACGGAAAGTACCGAAACATCCCGTGAAATACTTATCGGAAAAACCAACAGATATCTTTCCTCAAAATGCTATAAAGACGGCACCCAACTTATGGAATACAAGCTGGTAATGGAAAAAGGTCAGATACAGATAGTTTGCGGAGGTCCTTTTTCTGCAAGGATGGCGGGCTATATGTTTTCCAACACCGTTCTTAAAAATGCAAATACCTCGCTTGAAGTCGGCACTCATATGGAAGGCCGTCTTGCAACCGAAAGCATCCCCTTGAGTGAAAATACCGATGTTCGTATAATGTCAGTAAATGTGCTTGCAGAGGGTGCAATAAAGGATTTCAGCACATACCCGATTTCAGCACAGCGTGCGGAGATTTTAGCAAAGATACTCGTAAATTACACACCCGATATCATCGGTACACAGGAAATGGACGTGAATTTCCATGAGCCGTTGAGAAAGTATTTCAAAATAATCAAGGACACATACGGAATTGAATATTCAATGACAGAAACGGTTTATAACGGCGCATCACAGCAAAGCCCCATAATTTACCGTTCGGACAAATTCAAGCTTGATTATCAGAATTTTTCCCCTATGTCCTTTTCGCCCGATCCTCATGAAAATGAATATTCTATAGGTATTTCCTCTGCAAAATTCACATCTATTGAAGACCCGTCACTCGAGGTTGCGCTTGTATCGGCACATTGGCATTGGGAAAAAGAGGGTGTGTCTGAAATACCGAAGCAATATTATGACGCAAAAGAAATGGCCGAGACTGTCGAATATTTAAGAAGCGCATATCCGAATGCGCACGTCTTCTGCACGGGAGATTTCAACAGCCACCGCTTTGAAAGAAAATATCTCAATCAACTCATTGAAGACATAGACGGAGAGATCGCAAGTGATATTGCCATAGCAAACGGTGTATTCAAAGCCAGCTTCAAACACCAGGGCCAGCTTATCGACCACATAATCGGAAAAGCAGGAAGCTTTGACGTGCTTCTTCACTCACCTACAAAAAACAAATCGGGAAATCTTACCGACCATCAGCCTATTTTCGCTGATATCAAATTTAAATAATTCCGGTTTATTCCGCACAGGTTAAACGTAAAAAGCTGCTGAAGATCAACCTCAGCAGCTTTTATTTTTACTCGTTTTATATGTATTTTCCGCACTGAATGACGCATTTGTTTTTATTTATCAGAAAAACAGTTTTCTTTCTATCATTTCACGTGCCGAGGCGCTTATCCCAAGATAAATCAGCAAGCCGCCGAACAAAAACAACACCACAAGCGGATAAATTGACCAGCCTACAAACTGCAGATCAAAAGTTATCGTCAGCAAAAATTCCATAAGAAGCATAAATGCTCCCAAAGCCATAAATGCGCCGCCGAATATATATAATTTACCTCTTTTCAGATAGCGTGAAAGCGTTATGACCGTACATGTAATAATTCCGATGCCGCCGACTACGGGCAAAGCAAAGCTCAGAAACCAATTGCCGTCTGTTACAAGATTAATATAAAGCAAGTACAGTGCCGCTACAGCGAAATCGCACGGAACGAATATAACGGGATTTGGCTTTCTGAACCACAAGGGCAATGCAAATACAACATACACAACCACCGATGCACCCGCAACGTAACCAAACCATCCTAACATTCCGTCGGGCGACATATCTGCAAAGAAACATATCAACAGCGGAATAAAGAATAAGATAATAACCGCACCGTGTAAGGCCTTGGAGCTATGATCGCCTTTCGGCATCTTATTTTTCGGATATAACGGTATCCCCTCTGCTTGTGAAAACTCCGGATGATAAACGGCGGTATTACAAAGCGGACATTTTTTTTCGGTATCTGCAAGCTTAACACCGCATTTTATACAGTACATATATTTCACCTTTCTTTTTGATTGCTTTCAACCGTAGCCGAAAGACCTGATTCTTGCAAAACGGCGAAAAAGTGCCGTTCCAATTCCGCATCTTTTATGTTGCGGATAAAATTGACATATACCGTGTCACCGTAAGACAGCATACCGCAGTTGTACGGTGCTTCTGCCTGAACACCGAGAATGAAGTCAAAGCGTTCCACATATTTTGCCATTTCGTCGGGGACTTTTACCGCTCCGAGATTGGAAAAAGACAAGCAGGATTTTTTCTCTCCCACACTGTCAAAAACGGCTTTCATTACGGCATTCTTTATCGGAAGCGGAATAAGACGCACAAGCGGATTTTTCTCGTCATTCACGTTGGTGGCAATAACACAGCTCATATGCTTTGATGTAAATTCCATTCCCATTTTATGCTGAATGATCTTGCAGATCTCGTCCAGTGTATATTCACCGAGGCGAGGATCTATTTCGGGAATCGTATACATCGCAAAATTTCTGAGTGTTTTGCTCGGAAATATCTGACGAAGATTTATCGGTATAAGCAGTTTAATTCTCTTTTGCCGTTTTATATTCGGATTCTTTTCGTTTTGAAGATCAAATAGCGCTTTCATCATAACTGCACTCATAAATACCGTTAAGGTCGAATTATATTTATGTGCCGTATTCAATGCTTCTTTAACAGGTATTTTAAAGCAAGTCAGCTCCAGAAAGCCGTCCTTGTGTCTGTCGCCACACATATGCCACGCATTTGTGTCTTTGCGGCTCAAAGGCACTTTGCCTGCATTTTTCAAAAAGCAGTCCTCAAGCTCTTCTTCTGTGGGTGCTTCCACGCGGTTTAAAATTCCGTACTCATATGGAATTTTTATTTTATATTTCTGTTCAAGATACTCCGCTGTAAGGCTTTTCAAAAAGATAAGCGCACCTGTACCGTCTGTCAATGAATGAAATAACTCCACCGCAATGCGGTTTTTAAAAGCAATTACACGAAATGCGCATTTTTGCATTTCTTTATTACTCATATAAGTAAGCGGATAGCTGTATTCTTCTCTGATTTCGGGAGCTGATTCAACCTGCTGTAAATAATACCAGAATGCACCCCCACGCAAGCGTGAGGCAATGGACGGAAACCGTTTAACGGTAATATCCAATGCTGACTTCAATACACTTGTATCTACGTCATCGGTAAGCGTTACGGACTGTCTGAAAACATTACTCCAATTTTTCCGCCTTGCCGCAGGATAAATTTTAGCCGCATTATCAAGACGTACCCAACGCAGACTTTCTTTTGTTTTTTTTGCCATAAAAGTATTCCTTTTTGCTTTTCAATTTATGATGTTGCTCATAATGTCTGTTTGTTGTTTTACAAATATTAAATGTTTTATTTATGTCGGTACTACGCATGATATCTTTACACAGTATTATATCACAGCTTACGATAAATTGCAACGGTTGATGTAATGAACTGATTTAATTATTTATAAGCTTTTATAATAAAAAATCAGCACGGAAATATCCGTGCTGATGTTTTTACGATACGATTTCACCTTTGAGCTTATTATATACGTGACGGTAGATAAGCGTTGAAAATATAAAGGTAATTCCGTCGGAGATAAGCTGTGCTGAAACAATTCCGTAAAGGTTAAAGAAGTGATTCATTATGTATACTATCGGTATTGCAAATATTCCCTGCCTAAGTATACCGAGAATAAGCGATTCCTTGCCCTTTCCCATTGCTTGCAGGCAGAATATCTTCTGAAAATTGGATATCATAAACGGTGTGGCAAGACACGCTATGCGCAGAAATACCGTACCGTATGCAATAGTTGCCTCATCCTTGATAAACATCCAGATTATCTGCGGAGCAAAAAGTTCAAACACAATGATGCAAACGCCCGCCACAGCCATTCCCGAAAGCTGTGCGGCTTTTGTAAAGGCTTTCATTCTCGGATAATTCTTTGAAGCGTAGTTATACGCAACAAGCGGCATCATTCCCTGGCAAAGTCCCATACCGATATTAAGCGGAAGCATATCCGCCTTCATAACGATACCGTAAGCGGCAAGCTCTATGTCGCCGTAACCCGATGTAAGATTATTTTTTATAATGCTCGTAATATTGGCGAGCATCGTTGTCAAGGCTGACGGAAGACCTATAGCAAGAATATTTATTATAAGACTTTTTTCTATGCGTGCGTATTTAGGAGACACCGAAAGAATGCTCTTTTCTCGAAGCTTGAAATAAACAATCAAGAAATACACAAGGGATATAACATTGGAAAGCATCGTGGCAACAGCGGCACCTGTAACCTCATTTCCGGGGGGAAGAATAACGAACATAAACAGAGGGTCCAATATAATATTCGCAACACCGCCGAGAGCAAGACCAAAACCTGATTCATTGGAATATCCTGCGCTTCGCAATAAAAATGACATCGTCATTCCGAGCGTTGACGGCACAGCGCCTATGACGACCGCCCAGAACAGATAGCTCGAAGCATAGGCTATCGTATTATCAGATGCTCCGAGAAGTCTTGCAAGCGGTTCGGTAAACGCAAGACAAACAAGAGAATACACCAACGCTACGGCAAGTGAGCCGTATATACTGAACACTCCGACACGCTTTGCGTCGTTTTCACGCTTTTCGCCCATCAAACGTGACATAAGGCTTCCGCCGCCCACGCCGAACAAGTTTGCAAGCGATGTCAGAATAAAGAACAAAACAGTTACAACACTCGCCGCCGCAACCTTGTAAGGATCGTTTGTCATACCGATGAAAAAGGTATCGGCAAGATTATATATCATTGTGATAAGCTGGCTGATAATAGTCGGTATTGCCATCGTCAAAAGCGCCTTACCGACAGGCATCGTTTCAAACAGGGCGATCTTATCGTTTTTCCCTGCCGCCCCCACAGCCTTGTTTTCAGTATTTTCCAAAATAGTTTTCTCCGTTTTCTTTGCATTTGCGCTATCTTTACTGTCACATCGCACAAAGTGCATTATACCCCTATATACACCGAAAGTCAATACTTTTCGACCGTCAAAAATAATTTCAACAGACTGATATATTCTAATTTTACAATTATCATCAAAGTTATTGACAAATTCAGCTACATAAGTTAGGATGTAAATATTGCTCGAAATAACAACCGTTTCAACCTGCAGAAATTAATATTATATAGTAACTACAATATTCTGCATAAAATACAAAGATCGATAACAATATAATTTGAATTTTAAGGAGTATAATTATGTATCCTGCTATAATTGCACAAAAAATGGAAGGCAACGAACCGTTACTTTCGCCAAGCGGAAAAGAAGTTGCTACGCTCATAGATTTTTGGAGATGGGCATATTCTGACCTTGTCAGCAATGCTGAACGAGGTGCTTTGGCTGAATTTATTGTTGCTTGCGCACTTGGCATTTCATCATCAGAACGAATATCATGGGATAAATACGATTTAATAACTAAAGACGGTATTTCTATAGAGGTAAAAACATCAGGATATATCCAGACATGGAAACAAAAACAATTATCAAGTCCTATTTTCGGTATAAGACCTACATATGCATGGGATAGCATAACCAACGAATATGATACTGAGCAAAGACGTCAGGCTGATATATATGTTTTTTGTCTACATAAACACAAAGAACAAGAAACGATCAATCCGCTTTTGATAGAACAGTGGGATTTTTATCTTATGCCAACCATTAAATTAAATGAGTATTTTAAAAATCAAAAATCCGCAACTCTATCTGCACTTATTAAAGCCGGAGCAGAGTTATGTGAATACGAAAAACTCTCTGAAAGAATTCAAGCAATAATGCATAATGCAAAAAACAACATTACAATCCAGTAACAACACAGTCTTCTTATAGAACTTTTTTCATTTGTATAAATCAAACCTCCTGAAATTTAGCAAATCTAAATTTCAGGAGGTATTGTCATTTTCTCTTTCAAACTATTTCGCGAACAAATCAGTATTTTTACGATTTCATATTGTCATCTTTAGCCGTAAAAGAACGGCGGGGGGCTTTTTTCATTTTATAAAGCTCCTCTGTTGCAAGTCGGGCTTTTGTTACTGATACATTATTTTTGGGGAAGCAGAAATATGAAAACTCGTTATCGCCTATTCCTATAACGTCGCCTATCTCATACCAATAATAATCGGCATAAAGAGTATGGGAAAACACAGGTGACTGTTTATAATCAAGCGCACCGTCAGCACCCGTCAGGTGAAAACCGTTAACATCGTGCGTAAGATGACCTGCGCCTATGTTATAAACGCAGTCAAGATCGACCTGAACGAGAATATCAACATCCTCATCGAGAAGATACGTGCCGCTTTCAAGCTCTTTACGCACGCACTCCCTCTGCCACGTATACCAATCGGGAATGTGCGGATATTCCGTTTCAGCGTTCATTGCCGACAGCTGACCGTATTCATCCATCCGCCAACGCTTACCGCAGGCGTGACACGTCAGATGTATTCCCTTACCTTCCATTTTATTTTCCGCATTACAATTCGGACATTTATAAAGTATTCTGTGCAAGCCATCGGCACGGAAAGGCTCAGAAACCGATATTTTATTGTCCCTCTGCCACGCAAAATTATCAAAGGAAAACGATTCATCAAGAAGCGCATCAAGCTCCTCGACCGATTTTTCTTTCAGTTCTTCGGGCGTTGCTATACATTTTACGTGTGCGCTGACCTTGACATCACGTATCTGAAGCATGTTGTAAAGCGGATCACGGTGGAAAGCACCTTGTGTAATGACCGTTACAACTGGAACACCCAAGCGTTTCATAATGACACCGAACCCCCTCGGCAATGCCGTCGTCCTGCCGTCAAAGGAATAGCCTGCTTCGGGATACATAAGCACGCTTGTCTTATTTTCCTTGAGCATATATTTTATATCTTTGATAAGCGACATATCGGAAACATACTTATGTGTCGGTGTGCAGCCGAGAAACCTCATAAGCTTACCTAAAATACCCGACATAGCATCAACGGACGTTACTATCCCCATTCTTCTCGGATAAAAAATACCGAAAGCGAGCTTCATATCGGTAAAGCTCGAATGATTCATAAGAATAAGACACGGCTCTTTTCCGACAAGCTCCATTCTCTCCGTTGTATAAGAAAATTTTATCTTTTTAAGTGTAGGCGCTGAAACAATACGGACTACCGTCGCAAGAAACCGACTGGGCTTGCGTGGCTTTTTATGCTTTAAACGAGGCTTTTTCAAAACCTCATCATAAGAAAGATTGCGTATTTTAATTTTCATAAGTCTTCCCCTTATGCATCGTTATCTGTCGGTAAAAGTGTATCATAAACTTTCCCAAATGTCAACAAAACCGTTGTAATTGACAAAAAATGACTTTTCGGAACTTCAGTTATATAACAAAAATTCGCCCCCCGATTCATTTAAGGAAAATATAGGTCACATTGTAGGGGGCGTGTAGTTCGCAAAGCGAACTACTTTGGTAGTCCGTCTCAAAACATATAAATATACTAAAAAAGGGAGTGCGCAGTTCGTATGCGAACTACGCACTCCCTACAGAATAAATATTCAAAAAAACATGGGGACTCATTTTGGGAGTTATTTTCTTAAATGAGCCGCCCCAAAGCAGATCATATTAATATCGAATACGGCTTATACTCCGAATACGATCCACAAATATATGTATGCGGGAATGATTGCCGCCAATGTGAACGGAATACCGATTTTAAAGAAATCGGAATTTTTAACCGTATACCCCTCACGGCGGAGAATACCTATACCCGTGATATTCGCCGACGCGCCGATAGGCGTACAGTTACCGCCGAGCGTTGCACCCGAAAGAAGTCCGAAATAAAGAACCGTAGGATCAACGTTCAATGCGGCGGCAAGTCCTGCAATTACGGGAATCATTGTTGCAACGTAAGGAATGTTATCTATAAACGCCGAAATCAATACGGATGCCCATACGACGACAGTATAAAGCACAAATATGTTTCCGCCTCCCATTTTTGCAAGGAGATTTGCGGCGGAATCAATAACGCCCTGCTCCGATATACCGCCTATCATAATGAACAAGCCGAACAGAAGTCCTATAGTCTGGAAATCTATTTCTTTCAAGGGAGCAATAATAGCCGTTACTTCCCTCTTACGTATGAAATTGTAAACGAGTCCTATAATCAATAATCCGCAGCAAATGAGTCCGTTTGTAATATCGGGCTTATTGGGAATAAATGATGCGCAGATCAGCAATACTATCGTCCCGAGCAACAGCACGGACGGTATGAAATCTTCAACCTTCGTACGCTCTGTTGTTTTCGGGATCTCCGCCTTTTCTTTCCTGAACAGAAATGCAAGAATGAGTGCCGAAAGCACTGCGCCAAGCTCCACGGCAAAGAACATACCGGGCTTGCCGTTATACCAGAAAAAGTCCGTAAAGCTCATATCAAGAGCAGAACCCAGCATAATAGCCGTCGTATCTCCCACCAGCGTTGCCGCACCCTGCAAATTCGACGATACCGCAATTGCTATAATGAACGGTACGGGATTCGTTTTCAGCTTCCTGCATATTTCAAGCGCAACGGGAGCGATCATAAGCACTGTTGCAACATTGTCAACAAAAGCGGATATGATACCTGCAAAAAGCGCCATCGCAACTGCCGCCAACTGTACGTTCGGTACTCTTTCCATAATCAGATCGGCAAGAAGTTCAGGCATTTTACTTTCGATAAACAAAGCGACGATCCCCATCGTTCCCGCAATCATAAGCAGAACGTTGAAATCTATCGTTTCGGGAACGCTTGACAACGGGAGCATTCCAGAAACAATGAATATAACCGCCGATGCAAGTGCAATATACGGTCTGTACTTGCTGAATACAAGCATTAATACATATGTTACGGCAAATAATGCCAAAGCTGCGTACATCATAAAATCATCCTATAATTCCTTTCAATTTTCTTCTAAAGTTCCGACGGGGTTCACAATACTGTACCCTACGTTAACGAGATGGTCGGCAACACGTTCAATACCTAATATTGCAGAGGAATAATAAGGGCTTACCTCAAGACTGCAATTTCCTTCCGCAAGACGAGAAAAATGACTTGCTATAAGGTCTTTTTTCATACCGTCTACCGTGTTTTCAAGCGTTGCAAGCTCGTGAAGTCTATCTTTGTTCAGGTTTTCAAATGCATCCTTGGCTATAACGAGCATCTGCAAAACAGCTTCGTGCATTGTTTTGATACCGTTCTGCGCTTTTTCGGAAAACTCAATCTTCTTTGCGAGCATTTCTTCACCTATCTCATAGAAGTCTTCGGCGTGGTCGCCGATACGTTCAAGGTCATTGATCACGTGGAAATATGAACCTATCACACGTTCATCGCTTTGCGATGCTCCTGCGGCAAGCTTTATTAAAAACTTTGTAAGAGCATCGTTAGTAAAGTCAATAACAGCCTCATTTTCTTTGATACGTTCTTTGTTTGCCATCACTCCGTTTTCCATAGCGTCAAAGGAAAGATTCATATTTTCCTCAACCAAGTCAAGCATATATTCCATTTCCTTTTTGACCTGCATAAGCGCTATGGGCGGTGCTGACAAAAGTCTGTCGTCAACGTATTTGAGCGCAAACTCATCTTTGTTTGCTTTATTATCCTTAATAACAAGACACGAATATTTAACGAGATATTTAGTAAACGGAAGCAAAAGGCACGTAGTCGTAACATTGAATATTACGTGGAAAGCCGAAACACGCATCTGCAAGGACATCGTATCGTTTTCGGGAAACAATGAAACAAGCAGATTTACGGCAGGCTCCTTGAATATCCAGATCAGCACCGTAAACAGCACCGTGCCGATAACGTTGAACGTGAAATGTATCAATGCAACTCTCTTGGAATTTGCGTTAGCACCCACAGAGGCAAGTAAGGCTGTTACGCAAGTACCGATGTTTGGGACGAGCACGATAAACAACGCAAGCACAAGCGGAAGCACACCCGTACCGACCATCGTGATAACAACACCCGTTGCCGCCGATGAACTTTGAATAAGCGCAGTAAATATAACGCCCACCAAAATCAGAAGAAGCGGAAAATCTATCGTACTGAATATGCCTGTAAACATATCCTCGACCAGAGGATTTCCGAAAGCCTGTTCACTGCTCATAACATTAAGTCCGACGAATATAAGACCAAGTCCCGAGCAAAGCAAACCTGCGATTTTGACCTTCTCACTTTTGAAAAAGCCCATCATAACTCCAGCAAAAGCAAAGAGATACATCAGCATATTGAAGTAATCGTTTTTCAGTGCAACAAGCACACCCGTGACAGTCGTACCGATATTTGCGCCCATAATAATGGGTGTTGCCTGCATAAGCGTCATAACACCTGCATTCACAAGACCGATAACCATAACGGATGTCGCTGACGAGCTTTGAATAATAGCGGTGACACCTGCTCCTATACCAACTCCCGAGATGCGGTTGTTGCTTATCTTTTCAAGCATTTTTTTCATTCCGCCGCCTGCACTTTTTTCAAGCGCATCGCTCATAAAATTCATTCCGACGATAAACACGCCGACACCTGCCAAAAGCCATATAAGGCTTTGCAAAAGCCCTATGATTTCTTCTGCTGACAACATAAATATTATCTCCTTATTTGTAGACCAATCTTTAAATATAATATCATATATCCGGCAAAGACACAGCAAAGACAAAAAGGCATTATGACACCAAAGTATCATAATGCCTCATTTTCAACTGTTCATTCGGTATCCGACGCCAAGCTCGTTTGCAATATAGCTTATTTCCCCCGTTGTAGCTCCGAATTTCTTTCTTATATTCGCCATATTTACCTGAAGCTTCTTTACGCTTGCATCATTTGGATATTCTCTCCAGACCGCTTTGATAATTGCGGCATAGGTCATCATTTTTCCGCAATTTTCCGAGAGGAATGCCACGATATTGTATTCGGTCTGTGTCAGCTTTATCTCCTCGTTTGCAATATATACCTGTCTGGCATCGTAATCGATGACAAGTTCCCCTACCGTAAATATTTCTCCCGACAGATACCCTTTGTTCGAGCCGTGTCTGCTGTTTCTCAGCGTTGCTCTGATACGGGCAACCAATTCCTCAGAGCCAAACGGCTTCGTGATATAATCATTTGCGCCCATATCGAGCATTCTTACCTTTTCTTTTTCATCGCCTCTTGCAGAAAGCACGATGACGGGTGTGAATTCTTTTGTCCTGATCTCCTCAAGGAGCGCGCTTCCGTCTTTATCGGGCAATCCGAGATCAAGAAGGACAAGATCGGGAATGTGCGAATAATACATCGTTTTAGCCATCTCGTAATTCTTTGCCGATATAACCCGATAGTCATTTGCTTCAAGAAGTGCCGTGACGAAATTAAGTATATTTCCTTCATCCTCAACGATAAGAATCTTGTATTTATTTTTATTCATCGGATACTTCCTCCGTCATTAGTGAAAATCTGAACACGGCGCCGCCGTTTTTGGAGTTTTCTGCCGTTATGTCACCGCCGTGCGCTTTTATTATCGTTGCACAAACAGAAAGACCTATTCCCGCATTACGTGTATGCGTGTCAGATGTGTCTTCCGTTTTGTCATTATATCCTAAGAAGATACCCTCAAACTTTTCCGGTGCAATTCCGCATCCGTCGTCGGATATTTCGAATATTGCCTTTTCGTCTATCTTAAACACACGCAAGCCGAGCCTTGTAAAGCCCTTTGCGTGATGCACGGCGTTTTCCAGAATATTGATAATTACCTGTTCAATGAGAATTGCATCCATCGGAATGACAATAACGTCATCGGGAATATCGAGCTGTACCTTTTGTTCGGGATATCTCTTTTTAAATTTCAGAATAACGGAATCTATAAGTTCCTCAAGCACGGTCGGGCTTTTTAAAAGCTTAACGCCTCCGCTGTCTATCCGCGTAATCGAAAGCAGATTTTCAACCATCCTGATAAGCCATTCGGAGTCTTCCTTTATTCCGTTTGCCATCTGAAGTTTCTGCCCATCCGTAAGCTTTTCGTAATTCATAACGATAGAGGAGCTTGCACCGTATATAGTTGTAAGCGGTGTTCGGAGATCGTGAGATACGGCACGGAGAAGATTTGCTCTCATTCTTTCCTTTTCACTCTCTGCCTTCACTCTTTGCCACTCTTTCATTTTCGTGGTAAAAGCGCTTGTCAAAATTGAAATGACAAGCATAATCACAGCAGAAATAATACTTTCGTGGGCGGAGAAATCCATATTGAAATACGGATACGTAAACGTATAGTTTATTATAAAAACGCTTAAAACAGCCGATATAACACCGTAAATGTATCCGTCTGTCAGAAGCGAAATGAGGAACACGGAGAAAGCAAAAAGCGTAGTTATCTGCTCCCACACGTCGTATTTCTGAAATAAAATACTGATACCGAAGGAAGCTGCGAGAATCAATACGGTAAGCACTATGTCAATTATTCTTTTTTTTGTTCTTCCGTTCATAAGTACCTCCTTCATAAGTATTTTTTGACGGACAACGATAAAACGGCAGTATATGCTGTTATTATTTTTCTTTATTTAACCCGAAATGCTCGGCAAGTATCCGACACACTTCTTGCCTTGTATCGACACCGTTATCCTCACGGACAACTGTAAAAAATCCGCTGTTTGCGTATTCATCATAATGTTCCTTGCTGTTGATGCGTGCAAGACCTTCTTTATAATTTTTCATTACCTCATCGCTGTTTTCACAGCTGTCAATGATATTTAGCAAAAACCGCTTTTCGGGATCACTTCTGTCAAAGAAACGCTCAACACTCATCGACTGCGGACAAAGCATAACCGCAACACGGCTATAGTCGGATATTTCCTTTAAAATATCAAGGGGAATATTTGTGTCAACTATTACCTTTTTGTCCTTTGAAAGCGAAATAAGCTCGGCGATTTCAAATTCCGCTGCCTCGCGTCCGACTGAATATATCCATCTTTCGTATTCTTCGGGTGAACGCTTCACAAAATCCCGCCAGTCCTTAAGCATTTTGTTATAGCACAGATCGGGATGCGTTTCGGGAGTTGCAACAATATCCGATACCGCCATGTGGTAGTTTTCACAGCAACACACCATACCGTATTTTTCGGCAAGCATCTTAACAGCAGTTGACTTTCCTGCATAAGCCGTACCTGTGATAAAATATACATTTTTTAAATAGTATTTTAAAATACCGTTATCTATCTTCACTTTTGTTCCTCACATTTATTTAAAAAGCCGTCCGCTTCTTCCCTGCTCTTAAAAATAAGTATATTTTTTTCTTTGTATTTATTAAGAAGCGCAAGTATTGCAGGTTTTCGGCTGACATTGAATGTTTTTATAAATTCGGTAAACTCCTCGTCCTCCTCGGTTTCTATCCAAGGCATATCGGGCCTCTTTACCCCTCGCCTTTTTTCAACACCGTCAAGGCAAATTTCGACAGGATAGTCAAGAAATATGACCGTATCACACATGGATATCCGCATCTCCATAGTAGAGCTGAAATTACCGTCAATTATCCATTCGTCTTTTTTAAGCACCTCTGAAAGTTTTTCAAGAAAAACGCTCTTTTCCACCGTTGTTTTGTCTTCATTCCAAAACATCATATCAAGGTGATAAAGCGGAATTTTCGTGATATTATGTAATTGTCTTGAAAATGTGCTTTTACCGCTTCCGGGACACCCGATGACTATAATTTTCTTCATTTATTCACCGCTAAAAATTTCCGTTTTTATTTAATTATTAAAAAATACCAAATTGATTATAGCATAATTTATATAAATTTGCAACCGCTTTCAAGAGAAGTGCAAACCGATAATGCTGTTTTTCATCATATCTGTTATTGCATAAAAGAAATGGACAAGGCTTAAAATATAAACGTAACGGAGGTAAATTTATGAGTAACAGATTGGAAAATGAAACAAGTCCCTATTTACTTCAGCACAAGGACAACCCCGTTGACTGGTATCCTTGGTGTAAAGAAGCATTTGAGCGTGCAAAAAAAGAAGACAAGCCTGTTTTTTTGAGCATCGGATACAGCGCTTGTCATTGGTGCCACGTGCTTGCGCACGAAAGCTTTGAAGATGAAGAAACAGCAGAGCTGTTAAATAAATACTTTATATCCATAAAAGTGGACAAAGAAGAAAGGCCCGACATAGACAGCGTTTATATGGCTGTTTGCCAAGCCTTTACGGGAAGCGGAGGCTGGCCGACCAGCATCTTTATGACAGCGGATAAAAAGCCTTTCTTTGCAGGCACCTATTTTCCGAAAACATCAAGAACAGGTATGATTGGCTTTCGGGAATTACTGACGGTCATACACGAAAAATGGATATCAGACAGAGATACACTGACAAAACAGTCAGAAGAAATAATAAAGCATCTGAACACCTCAAAAACCGTAGGCGAAGTTACGGATATTGATCTTCCCCGCCTTGCGGTAAGACAATATGAACGCATTTACGACGAAAAACACGGTGGATTCGGAAATGCTCCGAAGTTTCCCACACCGCACAATCTGCTGTTTTTACTTGACTATTACGAAAAGTACAAAACCTCCTCGTGTCTGTATATGGCAGAAAATACGCTTACCGCAATGTACAAAGGCGGAATGTTTGACCATATCGGGTTCGGTTTTTGCCGTTATTCAACAGACAGAAAATTTCTCGTTCCGCATTTTGAAAAAATGCTGTATGACAATGCGCTTCTGATACTTGCCTATTGCAAAGCATATACGGTAACAAAAAAGAAGCTTTATCTTGAAATTGCAGAAAAAACAGCAAGCTATATTTTAAAGCATATGACATCAAACGAGGGCGTTTTTTTCAGCTCACAGGACGCAGACAGCGAAGGTGAAGAAGGAAAATATTATCTGTTTACACCGAATGAAGTCATAGGTATACTCGGAGAGGAAAACGGCACGCGCTTCAACCGACATTTTGACATCACACACGCTGGCAATTTTGAAGGGCAAAACATACCAAATCTTTTAAAAAGCGACCTTGAGGACAAAACGTTTGAGTCTTTTTTGCCCGTACTCGACAACTACAGACAAAAGCGCACTTCTTTGCATAAAGATGAAAAAATATTGACCTTTTGGAACAGTCTTATGATATCCGCTATGTGTCAGCTGTATATAATCAACAAAAAGGAAATATATCTTTCCTCCGCTAAAGCTGCCGACATTTTTATACGAAAGCATTTATGTCGTGACAGTACTCTCTACGTCAGTTACCATATGGAAAAACGGGGAGAAAAGGGATTTCTCGATGACTACGCAGGATATATTTTCGCCAAACTGCACCTGTACCGTGCAACATTTGAACCCGAACATCTTGAATATGCGAAAAAATTATGCGACAAGGTAATATCGGATTTCAAGGCTGACGCAGGCGGATTTTATTTGTACGGCAATGAACACGAAGAACTGATACTACGTCCCAAAGAAACGTATGACGGCGCTGTGCCGAGCGGAAATTCGCTTATGCTTTATAATCTTGTTACCCTGCACCTTTTAACAGATAAAAAAAAGTATAAAGACGAAAGTGAAGAACAGCTTGATTTTCTTTCACAAAGCGCTTTGAAAGCGCCGATAAATCACGCAATGTTTTTAAAAGCTCTTTTAAAATACCGTGAACCGATAAAAATAACCGCCGTCATCGGCAAAAATACGGACACGAGCGAATTACCGTTTTTACTTCCGAGTGATGCCGCCATCACCGTTTTGCCCGAAGAAACAAGTGAGTATGTCCGAAAAAACGGAAACACGACATATTATGTATGTGTTAAAAACACGTGTCTTCCGCCGACAGATGATTTAAGCGAATTATTAAGGCACTGCTGACACACACGTTAAATTCAAAAGCCGATACGATGTATCGGCTTTTGACTATTTTTCTATTTTCTTTTTAAATCTAAATATTTCACGGCACAATGTGCGAAGAAAACTATGTATATTGCCACAAAAATTCCTAAAACAATAGCCCATACATATTCGCCGTTATTGAGAACGTCTAGAAATTGCGGAAACAGGTACCATAAAAATGTTACTCCAAGAATTAGAACTCTTACTTTTATAACACTCATCATCATTTCGAGCCTTGAAGAATCATCGCAGAATATTTCTTCATTATCATTCATTTCATCGGCAGGCTTTCTGAAATAGCTGTATCCAACGTATTCCTGCAGATATTCCCAGCCGCAATCATTGAACATTTTTACATATTCGTCTTTGTTTTCAATTCCCTCTTGATTGTAGTCAATCTGATATACGACCTCTTCAGGCTCACATTCTTCAAAATGATAAATGCAAAATCCCATTACTTTCACAAATTTCCAGCCGTGGCGGTGCATTTCGGAAAGATATTCCTGTTCTTTTTCATGATTGAATATACTGAAATATTTAAATTGCTTTTTTGTTTTCATTCTATATTTCCTCTTTCGTTATCTTGTAAAGGCGTTTTATACGTTCAAGCTCGATTTTTAAAATTTCATCACCAAGCTCGGTTATAACGTATATTTTTCTCTTGTCTTCTTCCCTTACAAATTCTATCACTCCGTCTTTTTCCATTTTTGAAAGACTTCCGTACATTGTCCCCGGTGCAAGGCGTACCCTGCCCTCTGTCAGCCTTTCAACCGTTTGCACTATTCCGTAACCGTGATTCGGTTTTTGAAGGCAAAATAAAATGTAAAATGCCGTTTCCGTCATCGGTATATACACTTTTCTTATATGCTGATCCATTTTTGCTCCTAACTCTTTTATATCGCACTGCGATGTATCGTGATGTTATTATATGGCACTGCGATACATTTGTCAATAGGTTTTACAAAAAAAATCAACATCCGACAAAAATTCTGTCAGATGTTGTTTTTAAGGCTTATTTTTCTTCAAGCTTCCAGCCGTAGTCGCCGTGGTATATCATTTGCTTTGTCATACCGCCATCGATGCAAATATTTTCGCCCGTGATGAATCCTGCCATGTCGGAACAAAGATAGAGTACCATATTGGCTATATCTTCGGGATTGCCTACCCTGCCTACAGGCTGCTGTACGGCATCCGAGCCCTCATAAACGGTGTAATTATTATCTATCCAGCCAGGGGAAATGGAATTAACACGTACACGCCCTGCAAGGCTTACTGAAAGTGCATGGGTGAGCGCTGATATACCGCCCTTTGCGGCTGTGTAGCTTTCGGTATTCGGTTGGCTCATTCTGTCACGTGAGGATGAAATATTAACAATACTTGCACCGTTTGAAAAATACGGAGAAAACAGCTTTGAAAGATAAAACGGGGCCGTTACACCGACATTCAATGCGTACTCAAAATCCTCATAGCTTCCGTCATTTATACCGCACATCAGCGGTGCGGCATTATTTATAAGATAATCTATGTGTCCGTATTTGTCAATTACCTTTTGTGCAAAGCCTTCAAGCGTATTTTTGTCGGCAAGGTCACCCTCAAAAAAGTCGTTGTCAAACAAATCAATTACGCAAACCTCGGCACCCGATTTTCTGAACTGCTCACAGATGCATTTACCGATACCTCTTGCACCTCCCGTCACAACAACGACCTTGTTTTTAAAATCAAACATATCAACCGTTTCCTTTCACTGTTTCATACGGCCAGTCGATGATACCGCCGAATTCCTTTACGTTCGTATATCCGAGTTTTACAAGCTCCTCGGACGCTATCTTACTTCTTCTTCCGCTTCTGCAATATACAAGGATAAGTGTATTTTTATCGGGGATTTTCGATTCTGCCTTTTGTGCTATCTCATATTCGGGAATCATTATCGCACCTTTTATGTGACCTTCGGCAAATTCGGAATCGGTACGGGCATCTATGATAACATAAGCGCTTTCCGTATCCATAATTCTTTTTGCTTCTTCTGCGCTTATCTGCTCATAAGTTAAAACTGTATCATTTTTGTTTTCGCCTGTACAGGAGCAGATACCCATACACAAAAGCGAAATAACAAATAAAGTAAAATATTTTTTCATAATACCTTCCATATAATAGTTTTATTCATTATATCATATATCAAATATTTTTTCAATCCAAAATATAAATTGTGATGTTTGCTCTGCATATGATGTAACATTTAAAGGTTTAAACCGTATATTTTCGAAGAAAATATCTGCACCCGACGAGGGGTGGCAGGGCGCAGCAAACTGTGGAAATATTTACTGTATGATATTTTTAAAAATATAGGGGTTGATTTAAAATCGGTTATACGCCGA
Organism: Eubacteriales bacterium; assembly: GCA_045652135.1. Lineage (GTDB taxonomy): Bacteria > Bacillota > Clostridia > Oscillospirales > CAG-272 > RGIG7213. Next base: position 19,630 of record JAZRTS010000110.1, read on the forward strand.
TTCTGAATCAACCCCTTTTTAATCCCATTCTTTTTTATCTTTAAGCGCCGAATAAATGGTCATATAGCTTTCGTGACGTGTTTTTTGAATTTTACCCTCGTCAACAAGCTGTGATACTATACAGCCGTCCTCACCTGTATGTGAGCATTTTTTATATTTACATTTAAATAAGTAATCCTGAAGCTCAGGAAACAGATACGGCAGGTCTTCCTTTTTGAAGAAATCAAAATGCTCAAAATCAAGCATACTGAAGCCCGGTGTATCCGCATAAAAAGCCTCGTCAAAGACCTTATGAAGCTCAACACGGCGTGTTGTGTTTTTGCCTCTTTCGATCTTTGCGCTTATTTCACCGACCTCACAGTCGATATCCTTGAAAAGCATATTCAGAAGCGTTGATTTACCGACACCCGATTCACCCGAAAAAACACATATTCCTTCTGTCTTTTCACAATACGCAAGCAGCTCGTCTATTCCCGTATTTTCCTTCGATGAGGTTACAAACACATCGTACCCGACACTTGTGTACGTTTTTCTGATATCCTCTGCAACATCGGGAGCAAGCTCTGACTTTGTGACTATGATAACAGGTTTAATTTCGTTATACTCACAAATTGCGCACAGCTTATCCGAGAAAAGATACGAAGGCTCGGGACTTGCGGCGGCACATACAATAAAAAGCGTGTCGATATTAGACATCGGCGGTCTTATAAGTGAATTTTTTCGTTCACCTATCTTCTCAATACTGTAATCGCCGCCGCTTTTTTTCAAAACAACGTCATCCCCCGGAAGCGGTGTTATCTTTTCAAGTCTGAAAAGACCCCTTGCGGAACATTTTTTATAAACCTGTCCGTCGTCTGATAAAACAGTATATCTTCCGCCGACACCCGATATTATTTTACCTTTAATATCATTCATCGTTTTGCATTTCCTGCCCATCAATGTTTTCTGACGGATATTCCTCATCGGTTATCTCATCTGTCGGAGGATCCGTTTTTTCGGGTTCATCGTTCTTTAAAGGACCTTCACTGAGAATAAGATCTACCACCGTGTTAACAGGCATCTCCGTTGACGCGGGAATACTCTGATTTATTACCACATCACGAGCATTTTGTTCATTCGGAAGATACTTCACGTCACCTATTATAAAGCCCTTGCTTACAAGAGATTTTATAGCCTTCGTTCCGTCCATTCCGACAACATTGGGCATTTTCACAGTCTGGTTCTGTTCTCCGCGGCTTACATAAAGCTTTATTACCGCATCAAGTTCAACCGTTGAGCCTGCCTCGGGTTCGCTTCTTATGACGTATCCATCCGGAACAAGATCGTTATACTCTCTGATTTCTTCAAACGTAAACGTGTAATCGCTATTGACAACTATCTCTCTTGACTTTTCCATTGCAAAATCAGGCAGTGTCATCGTTTGCTTTCCTTGATATACGTACAGTATTATCTCTATCTGTTCTTTTTCGGGGTTGTATTTTATACTTTTCGTACTGCTCTGCTTCTGCACGACGATTTCGCTCTGTCCGCCGCTTATAACAGCGACGTTTTGCGTTACTATCATACCGATAGGCGTATCGTTATCGCCGGGGCCCGCCTTTACAGTTACCTTATATCCGAAATCCTCGAGCTGTGATTTCAACGAATCGTTATATTGAATACCCTTATACAGCTCTATTTCCACTTCCTTATTCGTAGTGTCGTGCATAGAGCCTGCAAGCTGATAAAACATAATTATCGCAACTATTGCAACAATTATCAGAAACGCAGAAAGTACACCAAATATCGTCGGCATCATAAGCGTACCTCTGACTATCACACGCTTTTTGGGTTCTGCCTTTTTTTCGGTTTTCTCCTGCTCTTTCTTTTTCTTTTCTTCGTTTTTCTTCTTGGCTTTCGTAACATCTACCGGGCGGAATCGCAAGTCGGGATTTTCCTTAAGCGCTTTTATGTGCTTTAACATCTGCTTTGCGCTCTGATACCGTCTGTCGGGATCCTTTTCCATCGCCCTCATAATGATCTGCTCCAGTCCATGAGGAATTGCGGGATTTATTTTTGCCGGACTTACGGCAATATCGTTTATTTGCTTCATTGCAACGGATATAGGATCTTCTGCTGTAAAAGGAAGCTTTCCGCAAGCAAGCTCATACATAACGATGCCAAGTGAATACAAGTCACTTCTTGCATCTATTCCCACACCTCTTGCCTGTTCCGGACTTATATAATGCACCGTACCTATTGCTTTACTTTCCGCTGTGAGCGTATCGTTGTCGGGAAGCTTCGCAATTCCGAAATCCGCAACCTTAATTACACCGTTTTTGAGCATCAGTATATTCTGAGGCTTTATGTCTCTGTGTATAATATTCTTGGAATGCGCGTGGTCAAGCGCGTGGAGTATCTGCTCCGTTATATTGAGCGTTTCAAGCCAAGAAAGCTTGCCGCCGTTCTTTTTCACATACGATTTGAGCGTTACACCTTCGATATATTCCATTGCAATATATTTGAGTTTTTCTTTAACGGATACATCATAAATATTTACTATATTTTCATGCGAAAGCATAGCGACTGCTTTTGATTCGTTTATAAATCGGTGAACCGCCTCCGCATCGTTTGACATATCATCTTTAAGCATTTTTATGGCAACGGTACGATTCATAAGCATATCTTCAGCTTTGAATACAAGCGCCATTCCGCCAGAACCGCAGCGTTTTTCTATTTTATACCGATCATCAAGCACAGTACCGATGAGATTTTCGTAATTATCCATACCGTACCTCCTCAGTTCAGTGACGTCAGGACAACCGTGATGTTGTCTCCACCGCCGCCTGCGTTTGCCATGTCAACGAGATTTTTAATTTTTTCTTCATTGGTAAGTTCCGAAATAAGTACCTCGTGTATATCAGATTCTTTTACAAAGTTTGTAAGACCGTCTGAACACAGCATTATACAGTCACCCTTGCGTGCACTTTCGAGCACGAAAAACTCGCCTTCAACACTGTCATGTGTTCCGATTGCTCTTGTAATTATGTTCTTTTTCGGGTGATTTTCCGCTTCTTCCGGAGAAATTGCTCCCGAATCAACAAGATACTGCACGTATGAATGATCCTTTGTAACGCGTGTGATACCGTCAGTATCTACCGAATACATACGGCTGTCACCAACGTTAATACAATATACTCTGTCAGATGTACATACGGCGCAAACCAGTGTCGTTCCCATTCCCGCAAGTTCTTCATTTTCCTTTGATCTGTTAAAAACTGCATCGTTGGCGCGGTTTATGCCTTGCGTCATCGTTCTGCGCATACGCGCATCGGACATCGAGGATGTAAAATCACCCGATTCGTCAATATAATGACGGAGCGCCTCACGCATAAAATCCGAAAACTCGAATATAGCAATGGCACTTGCCTCGCATCCGCCGTTAGCTCCGCCCATACCGTCGCAAACGACACCGAGTGCAATTTTATCAGTAATCATTTTTGTGTAATAATTATCCTGATTCAGCTTTCGCATAGCGCCTATATCGCTGATACCTGAGATGTGCATAAGTAATATTCCCCCTGTAAATTAAGGTGCGTAAAATGTATCTTATTGTTTTTTTGAATTTCTCAACTGTCCGCAAGATGCGTTTATATCTGAGCCGAGACTTCTTCTTTTCGTTGCGGTAATTCCGCGCTTTGCAAGAATTTCTATAAAACGTGCTATCGTTGTGTCGTCGCTTTTCACGAATCCTCTTTCCTTGACCGTATTAACGGGAATGAGATTGACGTGAACGGGTGATGACTTCATATGCTTGCGGAGCACGGCGCCGAGTCTTTCGGCATGTGCCTGCGAGTCGTTAACTCCCTTTATCATCGTGTATTCAAACGATATCCGTCTGCCTGTTTTATCAAAATACTCATAACAAGCGTCAAGGAGCTGTGCAATCGGGTATTTTTTATTGACCGGCATAATCGAACTCCTCGTTTCGTCGTCAGATGCGTGGAGTGAAATGGAAAGCGTTATTCCCATACCTTCATCGCGGAGCTTGTTTATCCCGGGCACTATACCGCACGTTGAGACTGATACGTGGCGAAGTCCTATGTTCATTCCGTCCGGATCCGAAACAAGACGTAAAAATCTAACGGTATTGTCATAATTATCGAGTGGCTCGCCGATACCCATCATCACGATGTTAGACACTCGCTGCCCCGTATCCTTTTCAACCGTCAAGATCTGACCGAGCATTTCCGACGGTGCGAGCTTACGCGTAAGACCACTTAAAGTAGACGCGCAGAATTTACATCCCATAGCACATCCCACCTCGGAGGAAATACACACGGTATTTCCGTGGTTGTATTTCATAAACACTGCCTCTATAAATTCGCCGTCAAACAAGCGTAAAAGATATTTCACCGTTCCGTCACGGGAAACAAACTTCTCCTCGATATCGGGCGATTTTATTATTGCATTTTCTTTCAGATGCTCACGCAGGGATTTAGGTATATTCGTCATTTCATCGAACGACTTTCCTGAATGTAACCACGTAAATATCTGCTTGGCGCGGTATTTCGGCTCTCCGACGGAAGTCAGATACTGCTCTATCTCCGCTTTACTGCACGAAAGAATATCAAAAAGTTCAGCCATTTTTCTCTATGATTGCGATATAAAATCCGTCCGTGCCGTCTCTGTGCGGCATAAGCGTACGCTCGGACAAAAGCTTATATCCCATATTTTCCTTTAAAAATTTCTCTACCTGTGCGCCATTTTCTTCTTTATTGAGCGTACAGGTCGAATAAAGAAGTCTGCCCCCGTCTTTCAGGTAGTTCGCTGAAGAACACAAAATACCGTACTGGGTGTCGATAAGCTGTGATATGTTCATATCCTTATAGCGCAGATCCGGCTTTTTACCGATAACGCCAAGTCCTGAACATGGTACATCGCAGATAACTCTGTCAAAATATGACATCTTATCTTCAGCAGGCATCTCCTTGCCGTTTCTGGCAGATGCCTTTACTATATCGACTCCGAGGCGCGACGCCGTTTTTTCAATAAGACCTATCTTATTTTTATGAAGATCGTATGAGTAAATTTCGCCCCTGTTCTCCATTACGAGTGCAGCTGATATGCTTTTACCGCCCGGGGCTGCGCACACATCGCACACAGACATTCCGGGTGACAAGCCAAGTGACAGTATTGCTATCTGACTTGCTTCGTCCTCGATAAATGCTTTATTTCCGATATGCTCCTCAAGTGTTGCAACATCGACATTTTGGCAAAGCCTTACTCCGAATGGGCTTTCTTTGGTTTGCTCGCATTTTATACCTGCATCCGTCAATATCTTTATGACATCATCGGGTGTTGATATAAGAGTGTTAACACGCAGAGTAATATACTGTTCATTTTCTTCAAAGAAAGCAAGCATTTTTTCACATTCGTCACCGCATGATGACAAAAGCGCATCAAGTACCCCTGTGTCAACTGAATACCTCACAGACAGGTATTCTCTGCAGTCCTTATTTTTATCGGGAAATTTTATCCCGTTTTTATCTTTTCTTCTCAGATACTCACGCAATACGGCATTAACAAAAGGGGCTGACGATTTACTTACATATTTTTTTGCAAGCTCCACCGCCTCATCAACTGCCGCGTGTTCGGGTATTCTGTCAAGGTACATAAGCTGATAAAGTGACATGCGCAGAATATTTTTCATCTGCGGTGTCATATCACAAAGCTTTCTTGTACTTAACTGCGATATAACGTGGTCAAGCGTTATCTTTTTTTCTATAGTTCCGTACACAAGCTTTGAGTAAAGCTTACGTTCTGCTCCCTCAAGTCTGAATTTTTTTATTGCAGAATCTATTTCAAGATTTGAATATTTACCATCGCTCTCGCATCTGCACAGCGAAAGTAAGGCAATCTGTCTTGCTGTTGTATTCATCTTCTTTTCTTCGACAGCGAAACGTAATAAAGTATCTGCATGATCGAAGTTACAAGTGCGGCAACATAAGTCATTGCAGCAGCTGTAAGCACGCGCCTTGCACCTTTAAGCTCATCAGCTGAAAGAACGCCTGTTGATTCCAGTGCTTCCATCGCACGGCGGCTTGCGTTAAACTCAACCGGAAGCGTTACTATCTGAAATAACGCAACGGCACTGAATCCTATGAGACCGACATAATAAAGCTGTCCGATTCCGAGAATAAGTCCGAGAATAATAAGCCACGGGCCTACTTGGGATCCGATATTGCACACAGGCACAAGTGCCGTACGCAATTTTATCGGTGCATAACCGACATTGTGCTGTATTGCGTGACCTGCCTCGTGTGCGGCAATACCGACAGATGCAATGGTCGATTTATCGTGAACGGCTGCGGAAAGATTTATGGCTTTGCTTCCGGGATCGAAATGGTCGGTAAGCGTTCCGCCTATTTTGCCTACCGAAACGTCAAAAACACCGCCGCCCTTCAAAACTCTCTGTGCCGCTTCGGCGCCCGTCATTCTTCTTGAATTTCCCACCTTGTCATACTTTGCGTACGTTGTTTTCACCATCAGTTGGCATACAAGCGAAAGTATGAGCGCAGGAAGCATAAAAATCAAGTACGTTGTATTTATAAACAATTCGCTTTGCTCCTTTATTCGTTAAAATATAATATCCCCCGTCTTTATCTGACGGCCTCTTATATAATCTGCCGATCTCATCTTGCCCTTTCCCTCAGGTATAAGCTCCTTTATAACAAGGACGCCTTCGCCCGTACAGATGTGTATTTCCGAGCGCTTGTCATCACAAAGCAAGACCTCGCCGACGGCGCCGCCACTGCTTTCGGGAATAAAGGAAGATGATGCGAATTTTATCATTTTTTTGCCTTTGGCATTTTCTGTATATCCGTATGCGCTCAGAGAGGGATATACACCTCTGATGAGGTTGTGTATACTCTCGGCACTTTTTGAAAAATCTATTTTCAGTTCACTTTTGTCTATCTTCTGTGCGTACGTTGCAAGCTCACCGTTTTGAGGTGTGCCTTTAAGAGTTCCGTCTGAAAGACCGTCAAGCGTTTTTATAAGAAGTTCTGCGCCCGTTTTTGACATAATATCGGAAAGTTCGCCGTAGTTCATTTCGGGGGTTATTACAACTTCTTCTTTCAAAAGCATATCGCCCGTATCAAGTCCCTCGTTCATATACATCGTTGTGATGCCCGTTTTATTTTTACCGTCAATAAGCGAACGCTGCATAGGTGCCGCACCTCTGTATTCGGGCAGAATTGAGCCGTGTACGTTTATACAACCCATAGGCGGTATATCAAGTACCTCTTGGGGCAGTATCTTTCCGTATGCAACAACGACAAATACATCTGCGCCAAACGAAGCAAGTGCGTTCTGCACTTCCTCGTCCCGAAGCGTTTTAGGCTGAATACAAGGAATACCAAGCTCGTCGGCACGCAGTTTAACCGGGGGCGACTGCATCGTTTTTCCTCTGCCCTTCGGCTTATCCGTCTGTGTTACGACACAAACCACATCGCAGTATCCGTTAAGCTTTTCAAGGCAAGGAACGGCAAATTCGGGCGTTCCCATAAAAACCGCCTTCATCAGTCTTCCTCCTGAAGTTCTGCAAGTTCTTCCTTTGTAAGCATATGAATAGCATTGTCATAAAATAACGTACCGTCAAGATGATCTATCTCGTGACACAGCGCGCGTGCAAGCAGATCTTCGCCCGTAACGGAAAATTCCTCTCCGTTTCTGTCAAGAGCCTTTACCGTTACCTGATGCGGACGCTTCGTAATGCCCCACTTGCCCGGAACGGACAGACAGCCTTCAAGCTCCTCCTGCTTGCCCTTTTTGGAAATTATAACAGGATTGATAAGCTCAATAAGCTCACCGGGTTCAACCTCAATGACTGCTATTCTGCGTAAAATGCCAACCTGCGGCGCGGCAAGTCCTACGCCGCCGGAATCGTGAAGTGTATCTATCATATCGTCAAGCAGACGTATGATCCTCGGTGTTATTTCCGTAACGGGACGGCTCTTTTTTCTGAGCACCTCGTCTCCGTCTTTAACTATGTTCATTATTGCCATAAAATCTCTCCTTTAAAGCGAAGTCGGATTTACACTTATTCCGACCGTGACCTTACTCGGATTTTTCTCGGTAAAGTCTTTCATAAGCTTGCGGAACAATTCTCTTGTCCTCTTATTCAGTTTGCATTTGACTATCATCTGCATCCGCCATCTTCCGTTAATACGGTGTATCGGTGCTTCAACGGGACCGAATATCTGCAGTTTGACGTCATTATATTCTCCGCCGAGAACCTCCATAAAATCCAAATAAAATTCAGAAACGCATCTTGTGAGGAGCACCTCAACATCTGACGTGAACATAAGTACCGCAACATCGCAGAAAGGCGGAAATTTGAGTGCCTTGCGGAGTGCTATTTCTCCCTTGTAAAAGCCTTCGTAATCCTGATTTGCGGCAAGCCTTATTATCTCGTTGTCGGGATTGAACGTCTGTATAACCGCAACCCCGGGCTTATCCGCTCTGCCTGCCCTGCCCACTACCTGAGTAAGGAGTGAAAACGTATGCTCCGTTGCATGGTAATCAGCAACGTAAAGCGAGCTGTCGGCAAGTATGACTCCAACAAGCGTGACATCGGGAAAATCGTGCCCCTTTGTCACCATTTGCGTGCCCAGTAAGACGTCCGCTTTATGTTCTCTGAATTCCGTAAGTATCCTGTCATATGAAAATTTCTTCGACGTGGTGTCGGCGTCCATTCGGAGCACCGATATATCGTAGCCGTAGTCGGCTATATCATCACATATCTTTTGCGTTCCGTGTCCCATATATGCAATATGAGGCGAACCGCACTTTGAACATTTTTCGGGAATGTTCACCCTATATCCGCAATAGTGGCAAAGAAGATAACCTTTTTTCTTTTTTTCAAGGTACTCCTCTTTCAGTTCTTCAGCCGTATATTGACGAATTCGCGACGTCGTATGATACGTCAGCGACACGTCGCAGTGCGGACACATAACGACTTCACCGCACATACGGCAGCTTAAAAAGTTGCTGTATCCGCGTCTGTTCAAGAAAAGCACGGATTGATTTCCGCGTCTTTTATTTTCTACTATTTCGCCCTTGAGTACAGTGCCTATGGCATCGGTTGCACCTGTGGCATAATCTTCTTTCAAGTCAGCTATCACAACCTTCGGAAGCTGCGCTTTGCCGAATCTTGACTTGAGCTTTATCAGCTTATATTTTCCTGTTTGAGCCTTGTAGTAACTTTCCACGGACGGTGTGGCGGAGGCAAGAAGCATAACGGCATTATGCTCGTTACATCTGAACCTTGCAGCATCGCGTGCGTGATACTTCGGTGTCATTTCGGATTTGTAGGTATGCTCCTGCTCCTCGTCTATAACTATAAGTCCGATATTGTCAAACGGTGCAAATACGGCGCTTCGCGTGCCTATCACTATATCTGCGTCACCTTTTTTTATTTTCCTGTAAGCGTCAGCCCTTTCCGACTGAGAAAGCGCTGAGTGCATAACTACTACGCGCTCACCGTACGCCGCACAGAATATCTTGACCGACTGAGGTGTAAGCGATATTTCGGGAACGAGTACAATAACGCTCTTTCCTCTCGATATTACCCTGTCGCACACAGCTTTTATCACTTGAGTCTTTCCGCTTCCGGTAACGCCGTGCAAAAGCACAGCGGCGGGCTTTTCGGCAAGACAAAGCTCATCTATCTCGTTTACCGCCAGAGATTGCTCGTCTGTAAGCGTGACCTTTACTTCGTCTTTTTTCTGAAATCCGTACGGATTGCGCAGTTTTTCCTCTATACGTACTGAAAACAGATCAAGCTTAACCATTTTGTCAAGCATCGTCGCTGATATTCCGCTTTTTTCACAAAGCACGCTTTTTTCCGTTTCGCCAAGCTTGTCGAGAACGTCTATCGCCTGTTTCGTAAACGCGCTTTTCGTTTTCGACTTTGCGTATTCCACGGCGGCATTAAGCGTATAGTAAAAAACCTTCTCCGTTTTCGGTGCGCCGACGGGACGCATCTCGCGCTTTACGTATCCGTTTTCTCTGAGATACGTCAACACCGCGGAAACGTTTCTTCCGAATTCTTCGTATATCTTCAACAGGTACACTCCGCCCCTTGAAGATGCGATAAAAGCATACACGAGCTTTACGGTTTCATTAAAATCGCAGTCGGGCTTTTTATCGGTGACGGAATAAAATTCATCGGGAACACCCAAAAACGATTGCGGGAACACAGCCTTTACAGCTTCCGAAAAAGAACATATCGTCTGATCCGCAATATATTCACACAGTTTGTAAAGATCGCCGGAAAGCGAAAACACAGGGTCATACATTCCGCTTATGCATTTCGTGCCGATGGAAATTTCATCTGCTTCGTCAATGCTCCTGACAACACCCGTCATTATCTTATCAAGTCTGCCGAACGGAACCGTTACGAATGCACCCACGAACAGCTTTTCCGCAAGTTCTCCGAGTACAAGATACGTATAATCATTCTTAGCGTGAAACGGTAAAGAAAGGATATTTACTACCGCAGTCGTCACTTTATTATTCTGCGTCTGCGACAGTAACTTCGTCCTTTGTGTCGGGGCGAACGATCTTTACGTCTCCGTCGCAGATAAGCGTTATTGCATTTCTTACCGCTTTTTCGTCTCTGAGATCCTTGCTTATCATGGATGTAAGAGGCTTATCGGTCTCCTTGAGGTTGATCTTACGTTCACCCTCAGTTCTCTGTCTTACATATTCGTCAATTACAAGATGCGCCGTTTTAGCGGTAGCTATAACGAGCTCGTATCTGTTAAATTCGTTCTTTGAAATCTGCTCTGCAGAAGGTGTAATGATCTCCATTTTTGTATCTCCTTAATTGTTTAAAAAATTATCGACAAAATTAATAGTGCGTGATACCTTGTGCTTTTCAGCGTTGACGATTTCTTTAATGTTTCTGACCGCATCGTCGGACTTGCCCGTTTCACTTATAACAACGTAGTCGTAAATGGGAAATTTGCCAAGTTCTTTTACAGCCGTAGCCATACGTTTTTTTATAATGTCGTCAGGTTCGGTTCCCCTGCCTCTGAGTCGGCTTTCAAGCGTTGAATAATTAGGAGGCAAAAGCCATATAAGAACAGCCTCCGGGAACATACGTTTCACGTTCTCCGCCCCTTGAACCTCAAGCTCAAGAATAACGTTTATTCCCTCATCGGTCTTGCCTTTTATCTCAGAATAGAGCGTTCCGTATCGGTTGCCCACATATTCCGCATATTCAACAAAATCACCGTTTTCCACGTGCTTATCAAATTCTTCCCGTGTGATGAAGTGATAATTCACTCCGTTTATCTCACCCGGTCTCGGCTGTCTTGTCGTCGCCGAAACGCTGTATGCAAAGGCGTCGTCTTTGACAACCTCCGCAAGCACCGTACTTTTTCCGCTTCCGGCGGGGCCCGAAACAACGAGAAGAAGTCCCTTTGATTCAGTCATTTTTTTCACTCCCTTCGTCAAGCTGAAGTCTTTCTGCCGTTTTTTCAGGTGTAAGAGAACACAAAAGGATCATACCGTTTTCCGCAAGTATAACACTTTTTGTTTTCTTTCCGCACGTAACGTCCACGATCTTTCCCTTTTCCTTTGCCTCTGTAACGAGTCTTTTTATCGGGGCAGCATCGGGTGCGCACACGGCTAAAACCTTCTCGGCAGCAACGTAATTTCCGTAACCTATATCAGCAAGCTTCATAATTTTACTCTATGTTTTGTATTTGTTCTCTGATTTTTTCAAGTTCACCTTTTATGGCAACAACTGTATGTGCAACCTCGGTGTTCTGCGCCTTGCTTCCTATCGTGTTCGTTTCTCTGTTTATTTCCTGCATACGGAAATCAAGATCACGTCCGACGGGAGCGCTGCTTTCAAGGTAATTATCGAATGCAACGAAGTGACTGCGCAGGCGCACAAGCTCCTCATCTATTGCGACTTTGTCGGCAAACAGCGCACATTCGGTAAGTATTCTGTCCTCACTCACCTTTATGCCTACCTCACCGACAACATTAAGCAATTTCGTATAAAGTCGCTTTTCGTATTCCTTTGTGGTAGATTCCGACTTTTCCTCAATGATATTAACAAGCTCTTCGATATACAAACGTTTTGCCTTTATGTCATCGTGAAGCCTTGCGCCCTCTGCGAGCCTTGCGGAATTGAAGTTATCAACAGCACATTCAAGAACCGCTTTAAGATCATTCCAATCCTTCTCCAGATCCTCTTCGGGCTTTGTTACCGTGAATATATCGTGCATTCTTGCCACCGACATAACGGAAATGTCATCACGAAGTCCGAATGTGTCGCGAAGCTTGTAAAGCGCATCAATGTATCCCTTTGCATACTCCTCGTCAAGTGTCACCGAGCAATTAAGCCCGGGGGGAGAGTCAATGGAAATGAATACATCCACCTTACCTCTTGATATTCCCGCCGACTGTATATACGCCTTGACCTTTTCTTCAAGGAACATATACGCACGCGGAAGCTTGACATTCACATCAAGAAAACGGTTGTTTACCGCTTTTATTTCAACGGTTATGTCCTTGCCTGACAGATTCTGTCTGTCGCGGCCGTAACCCGTCATACTTTTCAGCATAGTTTTATCCTCTTTTATTATTAGTTATCATATTAATTTATTATAAAATATTTTTTTACGTTTGTCAATCTAATTTTTGTTAATAAAACTTTTTAAAATTCACATTAAATACATCAAAATTTTACATATCACAAACTTGAATACTTTCACGGTTGCCCCTTGAAATATCTTTTCATATATGATATAATGTACACATTAAATACAATTTACGGAGAATTTGAAATGAAAGCAGTTATCACGGTTGTCGGTCACGACAGTATGGGTATCATCGCAAAGGTAAGCACGGTATGTGCTGAAGCCGGAGCAAATATTGAGGATATTTCACAAAGCGTTATCAAGGACTATTTCGCAATGGTTATGGTAGTCGATATAGATAAGCTCAACATTCCGTTCAACGGTCTTGTGGACAAGCTCACAGACCTCGGCAAAGAAAACAACCTCGACATAAGAACGATGCACGAGGACATCTTTAATTCAATGCACAGGATATAAAAATAAGCTATGATAAACCTTAACGATATTTTAGAAACCATCAATATGATAAAAGAGGAAAACCTCGACATCAGAACTGTCACGATGGGTATTTCCTTACTTGACTGTGCAAGCGACGATATAGATGTGCTTTGCACACGTGT
>JAZRTS010000111.1:0-8095 GCA_045652135.1 Eubacteriales bacterium
AAGCGCCTTCAGAACAGGAAATCCCATAAATCCCGTATTGGCGAACAGAAGCGCAAATTCACCTATGCACCGTTCTGCGCTGTTTTTTATCGGACGGGTTGAGAAGAAAGCCACAGCGGCTGTGAAAACGTAAATACAAATACCGACAAGTATTATTACGAGTCCCGACTTTAAATTTTCAAAGCTTTTGTCATTTGCGCCCAAAAGACCGCCAAGAACAAGGAACGGCGTGCCCACACATATAACGAAATTCGACAGCTTTTTGGAAAAATCTCTGTCCATAAATTTCAGCTTATATGCACAGAATCCTACAACCATAATTATAAAAAGCTTTATGACTGTATTTAACAGTTCAGATGAATTGATTTCCATATCAGATTATAAGACCGTTATTAACGGCATACTCCTTGATTTTTTCCATATCTTTCAGCATATCGTCCTTTTTGTTCGGATCACGCAAAAGTGCCGACGGATGATATACGGCAGTCATCATAAATTTACCCTTTTCAAAAAATACGCCGTGTTCGGCAGTTATTTTGAAATCAGGCTTTATAAGACGCATTGCGGATATTCTTCCCAAACAAACGATAAGGGAAGGGTTGATGATACGTACCTGCTCGCGCAAAAATCCGATGCAAGCTTCTTCTTCGTCTTTTTGCGGATCCCGGTTCTTTGGGGGACGACATTTGAGAATATTGGCAATATAGATATTCTCACGTTTCATACCGACAGCCTCAAGATATTTGTCAAACAGCTTTCCTGCACGGCCTACGAACGGCTCACCTGTGAGGTCCTCGTTTTCGCCGGGCGCTTCTCCGACGAACATTATATCGGCATCGTTGCGTCCAACACCGAAAACGGTATTTGTTTTCGTCTTATGCAACGGGCACGCGCGGCACCCATCACATTTTTTATACAGATCTTCCAAGTTCATTTTTAATCCTAACAAAAGGCAGAAAAAATTTCTGCCGCATTATTTTCCGCTATAAGTTCGCACCGTTCGTTCAGGTACGCTCTTACGGCACGTGTCGGTCTTATCTCGCTTTCCGCAAATTCGCTTATGGCGCACATAGGATACAGGTCGCTGCGTATGTCATAAACGCTTTGTGAAAAAAAGAGATAATACTTCGTAAAAACACCGCAGTCCTCACAATATACTGACGTCTGCGACGGTGAATTCAGCGACATAATAAATTTGCACGCACCTGCAAGCTCATTGATGCCGCTGAATGAATATAAGTAAGCTTCCATAGATCCCCCTCGATACAGTTACTCATATTATAATCGAAAGAGGAAAATAGGTTACTTTATTTTTTGTTAAGTCTTTCGCCTACAGCGCCGCCGGGATGGATAAGACCGAATTGTTCTTTTTTGTATCCCGTGAGCTCCATAACTGCCGCAAGAAGCGCATCAAATATTGCAATAGTAGCAACGTAAGATGCTGTTGCCATCATATTGTATTTATCGCTTTCTTTTTCTATCTGCATCTTTATGATGAAATCTGCGTTGTCAGCCAAAGGAGAGCTGAGGTTTTCGGTGACAGCAATAAGCTTTGCGCCCTTTTTCTTTACAACGTCTATTATAGGAAGAAGTTCGACTGTTTTGCCGCCTCTTGACACCATAATAACACAGTCTTCATCTGTTACAACACCAAGACCGCCGTGAACAGCCTCGGCAGGGGACATAAAGCAAGCGGGACGGTCGATACAGCAAAGGCTGTGTTGGAACTTTTTAGCCGCAATACCCGATGAACCGCTGGCGCATGTTATTACTTTCTTGCACTCGCTGAGCGCTGTTGCAACTTTTATAAATTCTTCCTTGTCAAGATACTCCATAGCCTGTTCAATAGCTTCTTTTTCTATCTTCAAGGATTCCCATGCCATCTGAAGGGCTTTTTGTGAAAGTTCGTTCATTTTTGTTCTCCCTGTTATTCCGTTTTTTCTGCTTCAGCTTTTACATAAAGACTGTCAGCTTTGTCCTTGAGCTCGCTTGAACAACGAGTAATGTCGTTTTCGATGTTCTTTAAGGATATGGAAATCGCTGATGAATACTGATTGAATATCGTTTTGTATTCTTCCTCAAATATTTCCGTGCGTTGACAAGCATCCCTATATATCGCTTCAGCTTCTTCGTTTGCCTTTGCAATTATATTGTTTGCTTCATTTTCAGCATCCGCCACAATTCCGGCAGCTTCATCCTTGGCTGCGGAAAGAAGCGCATCGGCATTTCTGTTTGCATCCATTATAAGAATACCTATCTTGGATGACATCTGATCGTACAGTTTTGCTTTTTCGGCTGTTTCGGGATCAGCCTCCGCGACTGTTGTCTGCTTATCTGACTTAAGTTTCTCGTTTTCAACGCACATCTTATCAAGAGCGTCATTCTGAGCATTTATGAGTTCTTCAGCTTCATTCAGCTTTTCTGTAAGAAGTTTTACTGTAGCTTCGGATTTTGCGAGATTTTCTTCCAGAATAGTTATTTTTGCTTCAAAACGCTCAGATTCCATACCTGAAGCTTTGTAACGCATAAGCTCAGCTTCCGTTTTTTCAAGCTTGCTTTTTAATTCTGCAGCTTCGTTTTTTGCGATACTTATATCTCTGTTAAATTCAAAGTTGATCCTTTCAATGTACTGTGCAACGTCGTCTTTGTTAAAGCCTCCCACTGCAGTTCTGAACAGCTTTGCATTTTCCGCCATAATCAATCCCTCCGAATTAAATAATCTAACTGATCCATAATACCACATATTTTCAGTTTTTTCAAGAGAAATTTTGCAATACTGCGATTTTTTTACTAAAGGTACTTATATTTAAAAGAAATATTTTAAATGATTTTATACCATCTTAATAAATTTAATGTAAAATACAAGCCCGAAATACCTTTTACGGTGGAAATGATGATTGAAATTAACTATGATTTATGGCAATATCTTGCCAATGACAGTAAGCCTATCGTTGTATATGGTATGGGCGACGGCGCGGATAAACTTATTTCCGCACTCGGAAGGATAGGGAGAGAACCTGACGATTATTTTGCATCCGACGGATTCGTACGAGGTCAGTTTTTTCACGGAAAGCAAGTTGTGTCGTTTGATGATATACGTAAAAAGTACGATAAGTTCGTTGTGCTTGTATCGTTCGGCACTCAGATTCCGGAGGTTATTGAAAATATATGCAAGATAGACAGCGAATTCGAACTGTATGCTCCGGATCTTCCCGTGTGTCCGGGTGAGTTGTTTACTTATGATTTTTATTCTTTGCACAAGGATGAATTTGAGTTTGCGCGATCGCTTCTTTATGACGAAATTTCAAAAAAGGAATTTGATGATGTGCTTAATTACAAGCTGTCAGGGAAAATCAAATATATTAAATTCTCACAAAGTTCTCAATTTTCTATTGCAAAATCCGAACTGAAGTGTTATAATTATAAATCGTATGTTGACGGTGGGGCATATAACGGTGATACAGTTTTGCAAATGTGCTCTTTATGTCCCTCACTCTCAAAAGTGTATGCCTTTGAGCCTGATGTGCGAAGCTTCAGAAAAATGGACAAAACACTTGCTGACGTTAAGGCGTCGGTGATAAAGCACAATGCGGCGCTTGGCAATTCCGACGGTGAGTGTGTGATATACGAGAAGGGAAACCGCAATACATCTCTGTATGGAGAGAAAGCGACGAACTCGCTCAAAAAGACGATTTCTGTCTGCAAACTTGATACCGTATTGGACGGTGAGGGGATAGATTTCATAAAACTTGACGTTGAAGGAGCGGAGATTGATGCTATAAACGGTGCCGAAAACACAATAGGGATTTATCAACCTGACATGCAAATATCTTTGTATCACAGACCGGATGATATGTTTACGATTATTCCGAAGGTATACGGCATGTATAAGTCGCCGAGAATTTCGGTAAGAAAAACAAGATATATTCCCGCATGGGATTTCAATATGTATTTAGTAAATGATTAAAAAGAGGTAGAGTATGAAAAACAAATTAAGTAAGATCTTAGCGCTTATACTTGTTGTAGCAAGCGTGATCTCGGTAGTCAGCCTGCCGACGTCGGCTGCCGCTATTAAGGACCAGGCGCAGATAACAGTTACGGCATCAACTTCAAGCCCCCAAAAGGGTGATACGATTTCCGTAAGTGTTCAGCTTGAAAACTACGCGACGATGACTCCAAAAGTTTCGGCGATGGAGCTTTCCTTGAAATTTGATACATCGGTATTTTCTTATGTAGAGGGAACATTGGATTTTTCTACGCTGAAAATCAATAATGGAGATGCTATAAGCGCTGTTTATAACGGTGAAGATACGTTTGATTTCTATTATTGCTATGCAAATAATTCAGGCGATCCTTTGCCCAGAGCAAACGTCAGCAAATTCGTTTTGTTTAAGTTTAATCTTAAAGTTGCGGAAGACTTGGAAAAGGATACTGCGGCAGAGTTTGAAATAACAAAATGTAATCTGTATGACAGTGTTACAACTGTACCGGGATCAAAGATACAGCTTCGAGATCAATATAAACTGCCGTCGATAAAGGCTTACGTTGAACGTCCGTCCGTTCTTTTTAATGAAAACGGTGTCAACGAAGGCGTTTACGGCAATATGGTAAAGATAGAGTTTGACGCTCCGTTTGCTCAGATAACGTATGAAGACAGAGAAGCTCAGACCGTTTCAAGTCCTTATTTTGCAAAAGAAAACGGTAAATATAAATTTACCGCCGTTATAGACGGTCAGACGATCGAGGAAGAATTTACCGTTAACAGAGACATAAAGTCTATTTCTCTGCGTGTCGGAACTTATACGACAAAATATGCTCTTAACGAAGATCTTAATCTTACAAAGGGTGAGATCATTGTTCAGTATTACGATGAAAGTCCGTATGAGGCTGACAACGGTTATTCATACATTTCGCTTCTTGATCCCAATGTAAGTGTTTCGGGATACGATAAGACGGTTCCCGGTATGCAGAATCTTAACGTAATCTATATGGGATTCACGACCAGTATGACCGTAACAGTCATGGAAGTTTCCGTCGCAGGTGTTCTTGTGAAAACGGGAAGTGAGCTCAAATATAAGTATGCTCCCGTCGGATACCCCGTTGATCCCACGGGTATGTCAATCATTGTTCAATACAGTGACGGTACCCAGGAAGAAAAAGAAGTAGACTATTCGATGCTTACAGAATATCTTACGGGCGCCGTAGGCGTTGTTAATGTGGGTATCAAAGCGGGAGACAAGGTTGTAACTGATGCTTTCACGGTAGAATACGTTTCTGCAGATGATCTCACGGCATTTAAAAACGATGTTAAATCGACTGACATTCTTTCTCTTACCGCTGCAGATCAAGCAAAGGTAGACGATCTCAAATCAAGATACGATGCTCTTGTTAATCGTTTCGGGCCGTCTGTTATGACGTACGGTGTTGACGTACAGACACAGTACGATTCTATTGTAGCACGTATGAACGAACTCACGGCTGGCATGGATACATCCGTGGATACAGGTTCGTCAGATGAAACAACTGCTACCGATACTACCGGTCAGGGTAACGGAAGCAATCGTAGTGTTATGAAGATAATCGGTATAGTTCTTGCCGTTATTGTTATTCTTTCAGTCCTCGCGGGCGCTGTATATTTTATTATCGTATACGTCAGAAGAAAACGCGAAGAAGACGCGGAATATTACGACGATGATGATTTTGATGATGAAGATGATGATATGTCAAAGACTGTAATATCGACATTCAATTACGAAGATGATGATCTTATAGGAAGAGATTTCGAGGAGGATGAAGATGATGAGTAAGAAGTTAAAACGCATATTGTCCGTAATCACAGTTTGCGCGCTTGTGCTTACATTTGCTCTTTTTGCCATTGCAACTGAAGAAGATGAACCTATGGACCCCGGAGTTACTGACGGTGAGGAGACAGATGAAGAGACAGATGCTCCCGTTGCAGTTGAGTCTATGAAGTTTACTACGTCGTCTTATTCGCTGATCAAGGGCGACAGTGTTCAGACGGAGCTCAAGGTTACACCTGATGATGCGAGTGGATACAGTATAGAGTATTCTACGTCAAATAAAAAGGTTGCTACGGTTGATGAAAATGGTTTAATTAAAGCAGTAGGCAAGGGTGAAGCGACCATCACTGCTAAATGCGGAGAAATCACATGCCATACAACGGTCACAGTTATTGCGGTAACTCTTTACGAAGAACAGGATCATACTATGGAAAAGTATGTAGGCGGTTTTGCAATCGGAATGACGATAGATTCCGCCAAGGCTGCTTTTGCAAAATTCAAGGATGGTGCCGACGTTGAAGATGTTAAGATTTTTTCAAGTTCCGGCGAACCTTCGGGAAGCGCACTTATCGCAACGGGTATGACGATTGAGTTCGGTGAAGGCGTTTTCTACAACGTTGTTGTAGCAGGCGATGTTGACGGATCCGGAACGATTACATACGACGATGCAAAGGTTGTAGTTTCCGTGCTTTCGGGCGGTGCTTTCGACAACACTGCTTGCGAGAAGGCGGCTAAATTCAACGGAAACGACGAACTTTCAATAAAGACAGCTCTTGATATATCCGACTACGTAAGCAAAAGATTAACGCTTGAAGATTAAAATAAAAAGGCGGCTTTCAGCCGCCTTTTGAAGTTAATACCACAAAAGGTTTTAAGATGCAAAAATTAAAGAAAAATCAGAAATTTACAGTTAGTATAACAGATACAAATAACCTCGGCTTCGGTGTGTGCAGAATTGACAACTTCGCTGTGTTTGTGAAAAACGGTGTTGAAGGCGATGAATGTAATATAAAGATAATTAAGGTCCTCAAAAACTATGCGCTTGCTGTTTGTGAGGAAATAGTCACACCGTCACCTTATAGGATCACGCCTGCATGTCCTTATAAAAGATGTGGAGGGTGTGTTTTTCACCACGTCAGTTTTGAGTATGAAAACCTTCTCAAGAAAAGATATATAGAATCATCACTTAAAAAATCCGGTATTGCCGATATAACGGTTGAGGATACTCTCTGTGCCGATAATAAGGATAAAGCTTACCGAAATAAAGCTCAGTATCCGCTTGCGATTGATAAATTCGGGAAGATAAAGGCGGGATTTTATGCGCAGCACACTCACGAGGTCATACCATGTGATACCTGCGCTATTTCACCGGCAGTATTTTCTGACATCGTAAATGCGCTTACGGACTTTTTTACAAGAAAACATTTTACCGTTTATAACGAAGAAACGGGCAAAGGACTTTTGCGCCATATTTACCTGCGAATTGCCGAAATGACGGGCGAAATTATGGTGTGCATTGTGATAAACGGTGATGAAATTCCTCACAAAAATGAGCTTGTATCACTTATCACAGCGCAATTTCCCAATGTTCGTACAATATGCATAAACGTAAATAAAAGGGACACAAACGTTGTTTTGTCCGATAAAAATATCGTCATATACGGTGACGGTTACATAGAAGATATTTTGTGCGGAAAACGCTTTAGAATCTCACCTCTGTCTTTTTATCAGGTCAACAGAACGTGTGCAGAGCTGCTTTATAATACCGCTAAAAAGCTTTTGGGTAAGGATTATAAAAAGGTACTTGACCTTTATTGCGGAGTAGGAACAGTCGGCATTTGTGTCGCAAGTGACAGCGAAAAGCTCATAGGCGTTGAGATAGTTCCCGAAGCGATAGAGGATGCAAAGAAAAACGCAAGTCTTAATTCGCTTGACAACTGTGAATTTTACTGTGCCGATGCATCCGATATTGCAAAGCTTGCCCCCGAGTGCGACAGCATCATAGTGGACCCGCCGAGAAAGGGAATTACAAAAACTGTCATTGAGTTCATTGCAGATGCATCCCCGAAAAATGTAGTATACATTTCGTGTGACCCCGATACGCTTATCAGAGATATTGCGATATTTGCTGAATACGGATATAAAACAGACAGAATAACACCTGTAAATATGTTTCCTCGAACGAGCCATGTCGAGAGTGTCGTTTGTCTCACGAGGAGGTGACACAATGAAAAAAATTATATCTTCAAGATCTTCTCTGGTAGCTTGTTCTTTTTCAATTATTCTATTTTGGG
>JAZRTS010000112.1:0-28294 GCA_045652135.1 Eubacteriales bacterium
TCTCCTTTTTAATATTTTTTTAGCTTATCCTGATGTCATTATAACAAAGGTTTTTTTATTTGTCAATACTATTGATAAAAAAAAATACGAATTTACATTTGCTATTTTGTTCTTTTTATCGCCAAAATGTTCACAAATACACATATTATTATCTATTTATTAATTATATCGTTATTATATATATTGTATTTATTTATATTTACATTTTTAAAAATATATAAATGCCACTTTATATGTTGTACACGGACAATCATTGTGTACATTTTTTAAGGGTAAAATTTGTTTACTATGCACAAAGCCGGATATGGGAAGAATTTAATACAAAAAATGAGCTTATACTGCCGTATTTAAAATGAAAGCAATGTATAACCGCCGTCCCGGTCGACGGCTTACTCCGCCCATCGTCGGTCGGGCTGAAAGCCCACGGAAACATTTGAAAATTGCAAACTCGCCCTACCGCCCAAATGTGGCAAGCATTATTTTAAATTCTTCTCGTGCAGTTGACAAAGCCAACTGATCGGCGAACCGCTACGTTGGGGTGCTCAACAGCAAAAACCTCTACTTCCCCCCAGATCAGCCTGTGATTTTCTCTGAGCAAAAAAAACGTGTGCGATGCACACGTTTTTTGGAGTTATTCCGCGTTTGCTCTTTCAAGCCAGATGAGTCCTATGTCGAACGCATCGTAAAGTCCCTGCTTCTCGCCCTGTCTGTAGAGCTTTTTGTCAGCGGGAGCCGCAGGGTCAGTGCTGATGACCTGAACAATTACTCTGTCAGGCACTTCGGCATCGCCTATTTTTTTATTTGTAAGTATTATAAGGAAAAGTATATATTTATCCTCCATACTGCCGTAGCAGATGGCATTCTTCTCACGCACAAGGGGCTTGCCCTTGTACATCAGATACTTTCCGTCGAGAACAGCTTTTTGTGCCACTGTATTTTCTCCCTTAATTTTTATTTTTTACCCTCGCCATAAGATTATGAATTCTTGTAACGGGATTAAGCAGTTCACTTATGGTCATATCACGGTTGAGCGTGTCAATGATATAAGCAACATACTTGCACATATTTACCTCCTGATACCAAGGACGCGCCAAAAGTTCAGGTGTGCGGTAAATGAGGTTTGTTGTGAATATTTTATGTATATATCCGTCTTCGTATGCTTTATCGAATTTTTCAAGTCCGTTACAGAAAAGTCCGAACGAAACGAATACGAATATACGCTTTGCGCCTTTTTCCTTGAGCTTATACGCAATATCGATAACAGATTCGCCAGAGGATATCATATCGTCAACGATGATAACGTCTTTACCTGTTACATCGTTTCCGAGGAATTCGTGCGCCTCGATGGGATTTCTTCCGTCAACGATAACGGTATAGTTTCTTCTCTTATAGAACATACCGAGTTCAAGGCCGAGGACAGATGAATAGTACATACATCTGCTCATACCTCCCTCATCAGGAGAAATGATCATCGTATCGCCTGCTTCAAGGGAAGCATCGGGAATATTTTTAACAAACGCCTTAATCATCTGGTATGTAGGCTGTACGCTGTCAAATCCGCAAAGCGGAACAGCATTCTGTACACGGGGGTCGTGCGCATCAAACGTGATGATATTTGAAACGCCCATATTTACCATTTCCTGAAGCGCGATAGCACAGTCAAGAGATTCTCTTGCAGAGCGTTTATGCTGTCTGCCCTCGTAGAGCATCGGCATAATTACGGAAATTCTGCGACCTTTTCCTTCGATTGCTCCGATTATTCTTTTAAGATCCGAAAAATGATCATCGGGAGACATGGGAACCTTTCTGTCGTACATCTTGTACTCAACACCGTAGTTGAAGCAGTCACAAATAATGTACACGTCCTTGCCTCTTTGTGATTCGTGGAGTATCGCCTTTGCTTCACCCGTTCCGAATCTGGGGCATATTGCCTCTATGCTGTACGACTCAGCCTCATGCCCTCTCCATTCACACACATACTTATCGACCTGCTTTGTAAAATCCTCGCATCCGCGCATTCCTATTATTTGCAGATCTCCGTAAGGTAATTCACTCATTTCCGTTTTCCTCGCTTTCAGTTATTTGGTAATCGTTATCTTTTTCAGAACAGCTGAGCTGTTGGGGTCTATTCCTTTAACATCCGCAAGACAGCACGCAAACAGCTGCATAACGGGTGCCATAAAGAAGGGTGATACAAGATCGCTTCCGAGATTCGGCACTTTTATCGAAAATCTTTCCTTTTCGGCAAGTCTTTCATTATCGGTAATTACAAGCACCTCAGCACCGATCTCGTGCAGACACTCTATCATAGCAATCGAATCGTCATAAACGGGACCTTCAGCCGCAAGAATGATAACAAGCGAATCCTCCTCCACCTGTGCCAGCGGTCCGTGATAGAAATCGCTTATAGCATTACCTTTCATACGTATCTTGTTCGTTTCAAGTATCTTGAGTGCGCCCTCAAGCGCTATGGGATATGTCATTCCGCGTCCGAGAACGAATGCACTGTCAAGATATCTGTATCTCTCGCATATTTTGGCGACCGATGTGGGAATGTACGAAAGCATTGAACCGAGTGCAAGCGGAACTTTATCAAGAAGCGCAGGCAAAGTATTATTTTTCGTTATTTCCGCACAGAGCTGTGCCAAAATATACATCTGAGATGTAAATGTTTTTGTCGCCGCAATGCTCTTTTCATCGCCTGCGGCACAGAAAAGATGGTATTTCGCCTCTTTTGCAAGAGGTGAATCTTCATCATTCGTAACAGCAACAGTCAGCTTTCCCTGTGCATTTGCCTGACGGATAACACTTAAAACGTCCTCCGCCTTGCCGGACTGAGAAACACCGATAACTGCCGTATTTGAAAATTTTATTTCGGCGCCGTATTTCGACACCGCACTCGGTGTACCGAGTGTACACGGAATACCTCCGCATATTGCAAACAGATACTGCGCATATATACAAGCGTGGTCGCTTGTTCCTCTTGCGACGAAATATACGCTGTCAAGCTCAAGACTTCTGAACTCATCCGCTATCTGTACAAATTTTTCTTTATTTTTTCTTTTAATGCCGTCAAGCACATTCGGCTGCTGCATTATTTCATCAAAAAGTAATGACATAAAGTTAAAACCTCTTACTTCAAAAATTCAGGCAGATATTCTGTCGGCACATTGTCTGTTATGTAAGACTTCAACTTGTCAAGAGTTACTGTCTTTGACTCATTTTCGTTACAGCCGTGTGATTTTGCCATTTTTTCTGTATAATTTTCCATAAGGTAAACAGCAATATCGCCCCTGTGTTCAAGGCCTTTGCCGCTTGGCGCAGGTGAATAATGCGTTACCGTGGGTATAACCTTTACATTTTTGATGTACGGCTCACCCTCATTTGTAACGATGTCAAACGATACCATCATTCCCACCATATTTCTCGCGTACAGCATCGTGGAAAGAAAATTTCCAAGAGAATAAACGCAGAGCGTTTTTCCGTTTTCCGTTTCTATCCATTCTATTGTCTGAACAACGTGAGGATGGTGACCGATTATAGCATCAGCGCCCCATTTTGCAAGATCCTCTGCTATACTTTTCTGGGTGCTGTTGACATCAAATTTATCTTCTTTGCCCCAATGCATCGAAACGATAACGAAGTCGGCAACATCTTTTGCGGCTTTTATCTGTTTCTCTGCTGTTTTTTCATTGTAGTATGTATATTTCGCGTATTCACTTTTATTTACGGATGACGGCGCGCCGTTTATTATGTCCGTATAGGCGAGAAGCGCGATTTTAAATCCGTCCTGCTCAAACACGGCGATATTCATTCCGTCAGACTCGGAAAGATCCGCGCCTATCTGTATTACAGGCTTATCATTCCAATAATTGACCGTGTCAACAATTCCGTCATCGTTTTTGTCGAGCATATGGTTGTTTGCCGTAACGATAACATTAAAGCCTGCGTTCATAACCGCTTCGCCAAGCTCAACAGGAGAGGCGAAACGAGGATATCCCGATGCCGTTTCATTTGTGCGTATCTGTGACTCCTGATTTATGAGTGCCAGATCAGATGATTTTACAACATCTCTTATATCATCATACATCGAGTCAAAGTAATACTTTTTATCATATCCGTCCTTGCCGTTTGCAAGCGTTTTTGCATAAGTGAAAACTGCCTCGTGTGCAAGGTTATCGCCTGCGGCGATAACGGAAATGATACCGTCGCCCTCATCTTCGGGCGGTAATGCTACTGTAGTGTCCGCCGTCTGTGCCGAATTTTCCGTAACATCGGCTATGCTGTCAGTTGCGGTGTCAGATACACTCTCATTCGGCATTACAGTGTCCGAATCATCGCTTGTTTTCACATCGCTTGTTTTCACATCGGTTGATGAACAAGCCGTACAAAAAAACGTAAGGCACATGAAAAGTGAAATGATTTTCGTAAAATTCTTTTTCATTTTATTTATCTCGGTTACTTGAGGTAATCGGGTAAAAATTCCTCTGAAATATTGTCCGTGATATACGATTTGAATGTTTCCTCGTCGCTGGGAGAGTTGCATCCGTGGTTTACCGCAAGAAAACGTGTGTAGTTTTCCATAAGATATACACATACACCGTCACGGCTCTTTGTATAATAAGTCACCGTCGGTATGACCTTGACATTTGTTACATAAACGTCGTCATTTTCCGAAACAATGTCAAATCCGAGCATCATTCCAACCATATTGTATGAGCCTGTCATCGTGGAAAGGAAATTTCCGAGGGAATAAACGCAGAGCGTTTTGTTTCCGCCCGCTTCTATCCATTCAACAGACTGGACAACGTGGGGGTGGTGACCAAGAATTACATCAGCGCCGCATCTTGTAAGGTGCTTTGCCGCTGTCTTCTGAGTATTGTTGACCGTGAATGTGTTTTCCTCACCCCAGTGCATTGAAACGATAACAACATCGGCAAGCTCCTTCGCCTTTTTTATCTGCTTTTCGGCAACGTGGGGGTTGTAATACGTATAATCAGCGTAATCACTGTTTTTTAAAGAACCGTTCAGCACGTCAGTATAAGCCAGAAGGGCAATTTTAATGCCTTCCTTTTCGAAAACGGCAATATCCATTCCGTCTTCCTCTGACATATCCGTGCCTATCTGAATCACGGGCTTGTCTTTCCAATAGTTGTAAGAGCCGACAAGTCCGTCATCGCCTTTGTCAAGCATATGGTTGTTGGCTGTAACAATAGCATTAAAGCCGAGGTCCATAAGCGTTTTGCCCATTTCAACGGGTGTACAGAATTCGGGATATCCGCCGGGGGTAAATCCCTCACCGCATATCTGCGATTCCTGATTGATAATGGCAAGGTCAGCAGCGCCTATAACGTCCTTGACATCGTCATACATCGGCGCGAAGAAATATTCGCCCCTTTTTGTTTTGTTGGGGTTTTTACGTCCTCGTGACAAGGCATCATTTAATACAGCATCGTGCACGAGGTTGTCGCCTGCCGCGATCACTGATACAACTCCGTCAGTTTCCTCGGGCGGAAGCGTTTCGGCATCAGTTACCTCATCAGTGACAGCTATAGTATCGGTTATTGCTCCGGTCGATTCTACGTTTCCGGTGCAAGCGGTAAAAGAAAGCAAAAGCGCACAGCACAACGCTGATGATAAAATTCTTCTTGTTAATTTATTCATATAATATATGTATTTATAAATTCCTTATTATAACAAATGAATACGGTAATCACGAACAAAACCCACGCACAACGGTTGCGGTTTTGACACCCGCAACCGTTGCACGCAGGTCAATTAATTATCTTGCGGAAAGAACTGTCTTTTCGTAGTTCTTAACTTCAGCAAGCCAAGCTTCCTTTACAGGAACGCCCTGTGTTTCGCAGTAGTAATCCCAAACAGCCGCGAAAGGATATGACTTAAGCTCTTCAAGCATAGCAAGACGTGTTGTGAAATCGCCTTCCCATTCAGCCTTTCTGAGCATATCCGTAGGTTCGAGCTTAGCAAACAGAAGTGCCTTCTGCATATTTCTTGTACCGATAGTCCAAGCTGCGATACGGTTGATGGAAGCGTCGAAGAAGTCAAGACCGATATGTACTCTCTTTTCAAATCCGCCTCTTACGATCTCCTGAGCGATAGCCTTGAGCTCGTCGTCAAAGATAACAACGTGGTCACTATCCCATCTTACGGGACGGGAAACGTGGAGAAGTACGTCGTTCATATAGAGCATTGCGGAAGAAATCTTATCGGAGATAACTTCCGTGGGATGATAGTGGCCTGCATCAAGTGTAAGCATCTTGTTGTTAGCCATAGCGTAAGCCATATAGAATTCGTGTGAGCCTATTGTGCAGGACTCAGCGCCGATACCGAATACCTTACTTTCAACACCGCTGAGGTTGTATCTTGTATCTTCGCCTACGAATATCTTGTCATAGGAATCCTTCAGTCTTGCTCTTGCAGCAAATCTGTCAACGGGGATATCCTTGTAGCCGTCGGGTACCCAGAAGTTTGTATAGCACATTGTGCCGAGCTCCTTACCGAAGTACTCAGCGATCTTTCTGGATGCGATGCAGTGCTCAACCCAGTATTCTCTTACGCTGTCATCGGGAGATGAAAGTGTAAGACCGTCTTTCATATTGGGGTGTGAGAAGCATGTGGGGTTGAAGTCAAGAGCGATATTGTTCTTCTTTGCGAAGTCGATCCAAGTTTCGAAGTGCTTGGGCTCGATAGCGTTTCTTTCAACCTTACCGCCGAGGTTATCAAGATAGATAGCGTGGAGGTTAAGTCTCTTTGTACCGGGGATAAGTGTGAATATCTTTTCGATATCAGCCTTGAGCTCGTCAATGGAGCGAGCGCGGCCGGGGTAATTACCTGTAGTCTGGATACCGCCTGTGAGGTCGCCGTCGGGATTTTCAAATCCTCTTACGTCGTCACCCTGCCAGCAGTGGATAGATACGGGTATTTCTGCAACTTCCTTAATTACCTTGTCGGTGTCGATACCGAGCTTGGCATAAGCTTCTTTTGCTATTTCATAAGCTTGCTTTACGGACATTTTATGTTTCTCCTTTAAATTTATTTTCAATTAAATAAGCTTCTTGAATCTTTCGTATGCTTCGTCGAAGATGGCTGTGCTTTCAGCTCTGGGCTCATAGTGCTTGATCTCAAAGCTGTTACGGATAACGTGTCTTGCTTCGGACATATCCTTGATAGCGCCTGCGGCAATAGCCTGAACCGTAATGTTACCGATAGCCGTTGCTTCAACGGGGCCTGCGTATACGGGACGGTTGCAAGCATCAGCGCAGAACTGACACAGAGGACCTTCCTTTGTACCGCCGCCAACGATGTTGATGAACGGTGTCTTCTTGCCCTTCATATCGTCGATAGCTTCAACAGCCCATCTGTAACGGAGTGCAAGAGAATCAAATATTGTACGGATGATCTCACCCACTGTTTCGGGAACGGGCTGGCCTGTTCTTGCGCAGTATTCCTGAATTCTCTTGGGAATGTTACCGGGCGCAACGAAGTCGGGAGCGTCGGGATTGATAAGGCTGCGGCAAGGTGCTGATGCCATTGCCATATTTGAAAGCTCATCAAATGTGTACTTCTTGCCTTCTCTGATCCACTGACGGCGTGATTCCTGCTCGATCCAAAGACCCATAATGTTCTTCAGGAATCGGATAGTTCTGCCGTAGCCGCCTTCGTTCGTGAAGTCGTAAGCGTAAGAATCGCTTGTGATGATGGGTTCTTTGATTTCCGTACCCATAAGCGACCAAGTGCCGCTGGATATGTATACAAAATCTTCGCCCTTTGCAGGAACTGCAACAACAGCACTTGCCGTGTCGTGAGCCGCAACGTTGATCACGTTTGCGTTGATGTCGCCAAGCTCTTCCTTAAGCGAGGGAAGGAGCGGGCCAACAACGGAGCCGGGCATCTTTATGTCTGTGAAAAGACGTGAGGGAATACCGAACTTATCAAAAAGTGTCTTTGACCAGTCACGTGTTTTAGCATCGAGAAGCTGACCTGTGGATGCTATTGTGTACTCTGTCTGCTTAACGCCTGTAAGGAAGTAGTTGAGCAGGTCAGGAATAAACAGAAGCTTGTCAGCAGCCGCCAAAAGCTCAGGGTTATCTCTCATTTCAACAAACAGCTGGAACAGCGTGTTGAAATTCATAAACTGGATACCCGTAATATCGTAGATGTCCTTTTTGGAGAATGTCTTGAATGCTTCCTCCTGAGCGCCTATCGTTCTGTCATCTCTGTAGTGAACGGGGTTTGTAAGGAGCTTTCCGTGCTTGTCAAGAAGACCGTAGTCAACGCCCCATGTGTCGATACCGATGCTCTTGATATCCTTGTCATCGGAAAGCGCACACTTGTTTATCGCCTGCTTTATCTCGTGGAATATACGAAGGATATCCCAGTTGAATGAGCCTGCGATCGTTACCGGTTCGCTTGCGAAGCGGTGATTTTCCTCAAGAGTGAGCTTTTCACCGTCAAATTTTCCGATAATACCGCGGCCGCTCGATGCGCCGAGGTCTATCGCCAACATTTTTAATTCAGCCATTTTTCTTCCGTTTCTCCGACGAGCGAATTTTTTGTATCCCCGCTGTCCGTCGTCGGGCAGACAGTCGGTATTTTTATAAAAAAGCTTTTAATTTGCGTATCAGAAATCTCTCCACTCGTCGGCAACGTTTTCTCCGTGCTCAACAAGTCCCGCCTCAACAGCGGCATTGTGGATAAATTCGCAGATATCATCACCCTGAACAGCCTCTATAAGCTCATATTCACACTTTTCATTGAGCTTGTTGAGCTTCTTTACCGTTTTTTCAACGAGCGCCATTATACGTTCGTCGTCAGGCTCCTTTGATATAGTCGTGAGATTTCCTATATAATTTTCAAGGATGTTACCGCACGTATCGATATCGGCATACGTACAGCAGGGTTCGTCAATATAAGTGTCGTCGTCAAATTCGGAGATATCGTCATAATCGTCCTCGGACAAACCGAGGTATTCCGACATAGAGCTGATTATCTTATCAATTTCGTCGTAGTAATTGCTGAGTGCCATAGTGAAAAAAGGTCCGTTTCCCGGCATTTGCCGTAAAAATATCGTTGATCGGGGATGATACCGCCATCCCAAGCGTATTATACCAAATATATATTAAAATTAAAAGTATAAAATCAAAACTTATATATAAAAATTGGTCTTATTTA
This sequence comes from Eubacteriales bacterium, assembly GCA_045652135.1. GTDB lineage: Bacteria > Bacillota > Clostridia > Oscillospirales > CAG-272 > RGIG7213. The sequence continues at coordinate 9,193 of JAZRTS010000112.1, forward strand.
AAGTGGATTTTTTGTGCATTTCGCACAAATTATTTAAATTCGACGACCGTAACGCCGCTGTCACCCTCGCCGTACACACCCGAACGGAACGATTTTATACGTTTATCCGAACGGAAATATTGCGTAAGCGCAGCGCGTAGCGCGCCCGTACCTTTTCCGTGTATAACGGTAACGGTGGAAAATCCTGCAAGCTGTGCCTCGTCAAAATACTTGTCAACGGCAAACCACGCATCGTCCCCCGTGAAGCCTCGTACGTCGATCTCGGGCTTTATGCTCTGACGTACGACACTGCTGTATTCCGACGGTTTCGGCGCTTTCGGTTTTTGCTGTGACGATTTTTTCTTTTCGTTCAATCGCACGACGTCTACGTTGACGCGCGTCGAAATTATTCCGACACTTACGGTGAGATTTCCGTTTTTATCCGGCAACGTCTTGACAGTACCAACCTGACCGAGAGTCGTGACGATAACCTCGTCACCAACCTTGAGAGGACGGGGTAAAACGTAATCGTCATCGAACTTTTCCTCAATTATCGGATCATATTTGTCGGAGCTGTCGCGAAGCTCGCGTCTGACGGCATCACGCGCCGCCTTCAGCTTTTCGCCAAGGTCAGCTTTTTCTTTATGCTTCTGAACGTCTGCAAGCTGCGCAAAGATAAAATCACTCGACGCTTTGGCGGAATTGACCATTCCGCGTGCCTGAGTTCTCGCGCGTTCAAGCTCGCGCTCGGAATCGTTCAATCTCTTTTCAATATCCGCTTCCGCTTTTATTTTGTATGCTTCAAATTCATTACGCATACGCTCAGTTTCCTCACGCAGACGCTCCATTTCGGCGCGTTCGGAGTCAAGCTTTGAAATTACCTCCTCAAATCGTCTGTTTTCGGAGTTTACAGAGCGTTTTGCCCTGTTTATTATCTCATCGGAAAGTCCGAGCTTTGAGGCAATAGCGAAGGCATTCGATCTTCCGGGTGTGCCTATAACGAGTTTATACGTCGGACGAAGCGTTTCAACGTCAAACTCACACGATGCATTGCATACGCCGTCGGTGTCAATGGCGAACGCTTTAAGCTCCGCATAGTGTGTGGTAGATGCGCAAAGCGCGCCCGCGCGTCTTACCGCTTCAATAACCGAAATTGCAAGCGCCGCGCCCTCTACGGGATCGGTACCCGCGCCAAGCTCGTCAAACAGCACAAGGCATTCCGAATCCACTCGGTTCATAATATTCACGATATTCGTCATATGTGAAGAAAACGTTGAAAGTGATTGTTCAATGCTCTGCTCATCGCCTATATCGGCAAGAATATCGCCAAAAACGCACATTTCGCTTTTTTCATCCGCCGGTATGTGAAGTCCTGCCTGATGCATCAGCGCAAAAAGTCCAAGCGTTTTTAAACTTACGGTTTTACCGCCCGTATTGGGGCCCGTGATGATGAGTGAATCGAACTCACCGCCGAGCCTTATGTTTATCGGCACGGCAGTTGCTTTGTCCAGAAGGGGATGGCGCGCCTTTTTAAGATCGATACGCTTTTCACCCAGTAATTTCGGACAAACACCGTCCATCTCTACAGACAGCCGCCCTCTTGCAAACACGGCGGAAAGATATGTCATATTGTAATAGTCAAGCCCCAATGCCTCGGAATATGCGGCGGTATCAGCCGAAAGCTCATAGAGTATCTTCTCTATTTCTGCCGCTTCTTCCTTTTCAAGCACGCGAAGTTCGTTGTTTATTTCAACGACCGCCATCGGCTCAACAAAAAGCGTTGAACCCGTTGATGAGGTGTCGTGGACAAGACCTTTAATTTCGTTCCTGTACTCACTTTTCACGGGAATAACGTATCTTCCCGAACGCAGAGTAATGATATTCTCCTGCAGATATTTTGAATACGACGGTGAAGTGATGTACTTTTGAAGAACCTCACGGATACGGCTGTTCGAGCCTCTCATCTTCCGTCTTATAGTGCCTAAATTCGGACTTGCATCGTCAGATATCATTTCTTCGCTGACGATCGCCTTTGTTATTTTATCTTCAAGAAATTTATTGGGAATGAGCCTGCCGAACACCTCGTCAAGCACCGTGTCAAAGCTTCTGTCCGTTTTAAAATAGTCGATAAGTCCCCGACACGTGCGCAGGATATTTGCAATTTCAAGCAATTCCTTCGGTGTCAGAAGCGCGCCTTTTTCGGCACGGCTGACCTGTTCTGAAATATCTTTTATACTTCCGAACGACGGGTACCCTTTATACGTTATAAGCCGTCTGCTGTCCGTTGTTTCAGCCTGCAAGTGAGCAATTTTCTCACGGCTGTATGTTGCTTCAAGCTCCAGACACAGCTCTTTGGCGCCCGAGGTCGTGGCACATTCGGCAAGTCTTTTTCTTATTTTGTCAAATTCAAGCGTTTTATACGCTTTTAAAAATCTTTCATCGTTCTGAACGACCTGCACTTTAAACCTCCTTTACACTCTTGTAAAATTCAAGTGCGTCAAAACTTCTTTCCAAATGGTGAAGCAGATATTTTTCACACGCCGATTCAAGCATCGGCATATCATCACCGCCCACCGAAAATGAAAATATCCTTTTTATATCCGCGTCAACTATATAGCGAAGCGCCGTCAGCACCGTCGGAGTTATCGGACATATAACAGATGCCGTTCCGTCGTTTGCCGTTTTTTCGGTATTGAGTTTTTCTTTACAGCCCGAACATATAACGACGCCGTTCATAACATCGAGATACGAATCCCCCTGCACATCACACTCGCATATACCGCAAGCGGAAAGATCGGGCAGAAATCCGCAAATGCACGATACCGTCATTTCAAAAGAAGCCTTGATTATCCGTACGTCTTTTTTTCCCTCTGACAAGGCAAAAAGCGTGTTTAAAAGCACACGCATGAGAATCGCTCCTTCGTCTTCGGTCGCAACGTCATCACAAACGGCGCACGCATATCCTGCAAGCGACATCGCCTGAAGCGACGTTCGCAGGCTGAAAAAGCTGTCGATGAGTTCAACCTCGCGCAAGAACGAAAGCTTTTCCTCCTTTTTTACGGTGAACGTTGCGTAGCAGTAAAGCGACGTCGAAGACATAAATTTACTGCCTGTCCTTCTTGCGCCTTTTGCAAGAATTGAAATTTTACCGTATTCACTGCATAAAACAGTGATTATTCTGTCGCTTTCACCGCTGTTAGCGCACCGTATGACAACGCCGGAAAATGTAGTTATCACAAATTATTCCTCGCGGAAGCCGAAATTTTTAGCCGCCGCAACGCTGTCGCGCCAATTTTCCTTTACCTTTACCCAAAGGTCAATAAACACAGGTACGCCGAAGAATCTTTCCATATCCTCTCTTGCGTAAGTGCCTATTCTCTTGAGCGACGCGCCGTTTTTGCCTATAATGATACCCTTGTGCGATGCCTTTTCGCAGAATATCTCAGCTCTGATGCGTATCATCGAATTTGTTTCCTTGAACTCCTCAATAACGACGGCTGTACCGTGCGGTATCTCATCGTCAAGAGTGCGGAGTATCTTTTCTCTTACTATCTCTGCGGCTATCTGTCTTTCGGGCTGATCCGTTATCATATCGTCAGGGAAGAACCAACGCTCCTCTGTCATAAACTTTTCAGCCGCAGACAAAACGATATCAACGCCGTCAGCCTTGAGCGCGGATATCGGTATAACGTCCGCAAAATCCATAAGCGCAGAATACTCGATTATAGCCTGACCGACTTTTTCCTTGTTTGCCGCATCAACCTTGTTTATAACAAGGATAACGGGTATCCGCTGTTTTTTGAATCTTTCCACGAGCATAAGCTCCGTTTTGTCGGGGCTTCTTCCGGCTTCAGTCATAAACAGTATGCAGTTTGAGCCTGTTATAGAACCGACTGCGTTTTTGACCATTATGTCGCCCAGACGTGTTTTTGCCTTGTGTACACCGGGGGTATCAAGAAACACGAACTGTGTTTCATCCTTTGTTAAAATTCCCGTGATACGCGTTCTCGTCGTCTGCGGTTTGCTTGAAACTATCGCAATTTTTTCACCGAGAAGTGTATTTAAAAGTGTTGATTTGCCAACGTTTGGCTTTCCTATTATCGTTATAAATCCTGATTTTTTCATTTCTTTCCTCAATTAACCGAACATATACTCTTTAATTACTCTCTGACGCGCGAACATATCTTCTTCGTCTTCCTCGGACGTTTCGTGATCGTATCCGAGCAGGTGAAGCGTTGAATGTATGCACAAAAATGCAATTTCCTCGCCTACGGAATGTTCAAGCTCACGCGCTTGCTTTGCCGCAACCTCTGCGCATATAACGATGTCACCGAGGTTGAGTCTGCCCGAGGACATATCATAGTCCTCATATTCTCCGTCATAAAGCGGGAAGGAAAGCACATCTGTTTCCTTGTCGATATTTCTGTGCGTTTTGTTAAGCTCGCGTATCTCATCTGCGCCCACTATCGACACAGACACCTCTGCAGGCTTTTCCATATCCTCAAAAATGAGTGTCGCCTCAACTGCGGCACGGATGATAAGACGGATATCCTTCGTTACGGGAAGTCTGTTCTGTCTGTTTTCTATGAATATTTTCGTTTTCATTGTTCTTTCCTTTTTACTCTTTTGTATTTACTGCCTTTGTTTTGATTTTCCGTTCTGCTTTTTTCGTATTTTTCGTAAGCTAAGATTATACGCTGAACGAGCTTGTGGCGCACCACGTCCTTTTCGGTAAAGCGGTGAATTGCGATATCCTCCACACCGTCAAGTATTTTTATCGCTTCCTTCAAACCGCTTTTTGCGCCGTTTGGCAGGTCTGTCTGTGTTATATCACCCGTGACGATCGCCTTTGAGTTAAAGCCAAGACGCGTCAGAAACATTTTCATCTGTTCGGGGGTGGTGTTCTGCGCCTCGTCAAGAATGATGAACGAATCATCAAGCGTGCGCCCTCTCATATAAGCAAGCGGAGCAATTTCGATAGTTCCTTTTTCAAGGTACTTGTTATATGCTTCAGCGCCAAGCATTTCAAACATCGCATCGTATAAAGGGCGAAGATACGGATCTATTTTATTCTGAAGATCGCCCGGTAAAAATCCGAGCTTCTCACCCGCTTCAACCGCAGGGCGCGTCAGAATTATTCGGTTTATCTCCTTTGCACGCAGCGCCTTTGTAGCCATGGCAACGGCAAGAAACGTCTTACCCGTTCCCGCAGGGCCGACACCCATAACGACGGTGTTCTTCTTTATTGCTTCAACGTATTTTTTCTGCCCGACGGTCTTCGCCTTTATCGGCTTGCCTCGTGTTGTAATGCAGATACAGTCATCATCAAGGCTGTCAAGCTCACTTTCGTTGCCGTCGCTCGTCATTGATATAGCATAGTCAACATTCTGTTCCGTTATATTGTCATTCAGTCTCGACACGCGCAAGAGGTATTCTATGACATACGCTGCCTTTTCGACACCTGTGCTGTCTCCTCTTATAATAACTGCATCGCCGCACGTTTTATCGGTCGCTCTGTTCGTCACGCTCACTCCGAAGGCTTCTTCGATGCGTGAAATATTACTGTCGCACACACCGAAAAGCTTTGCTGTCTGCTCGGCAGTGTCGGTCAAAATTATTTTTTCTTGCATATTCTTCCTATTTTATATTAAGATTATATTTTATAATAACATATTGTGATACAAAATGCAAGTATTTATGTAAATTATCCCGTCAATTTATCCCATCGGAAGCCCGATTTTTTCCTCTTTTGCGATATTGGATATCATACCGATGGTGCACGATATACTTACTCCATCGTCGCTGTACGTTTTCCTGACGTCACGGTACAAAACCTGACCGTCACGGCTTACTTCTTCAAGCTTTTTCAAGTATTCCTTTCTTGTTTGCAGCTCGGTCTGCTCCTTCGTCAAAGTACACGTTTTATATTCATATTCACGGTATACCGCTTCGGTAACGTATACGGGTAATTGAACCGTACCGAAGACGGTCAGCTTCCGTTTTGTGATTTCTTTGTCAAACAGCTCAAAGTTACATTCACCGCCCGTCAGCATTTCAAGTCCGCATACGGAAAACGTCTTTTGCACACATTCTCTGCCTGTGTATACCTTCTCCTGCATTTCGTACCGACAGCTAACGGTAAAACTTTTTTCAACCTCTGCGTATACGGCGCCCTTCGCCCTTACGACTCTCGTACCGTTGTGTGCCGTTTCATCAAAGCCCGATATTAAAAGCTGACCTTTTTCAACAGTTTGCCCGACACGGCAGACAGCATCACCGGAATATACTTCATATCGCACGATCACGCCGTCAGAAGATGCAACAAGATTTGACGGGGCGGTGCTGTCATCGGGAATCACCCCCGTTACACGTTTTTCTGTCTGCACGTGCGCCACAGTACCCTCAAGCGTCACGGATATGTAGGAAAATTCGTCGGTATCCAAAAGCGCTTTTATCTCAATGATATCCTCGTCAAGCGTCGGAATATACGCGCCCGTTTTAAGTCCGGCGCCGTTCAATATTTCAAGTATTTTTTCTTCGTTTTCTTTGTCTTCAATTTCAATATCCCACACGAAATTCATCGAGAAAAACACCGAAAAAGCACAGAAAACAGCACCCGCGAGAAGCCCTGCCCTATGTTTGCGGCGCAAAAGACGGAGTAAAAATCCGTCTGTTTTTATTTTACTGCATCCACACGGAAAAACGCATCCCCTTGCGTGCTTTTCAAGTACGCGGAAATGTACCGTTTCCCCATCGGAATATTCACCGAAAAACGGTATTTTGTTTTCCATAAGAAAATCAAGCACGGCTGCCGAGGCGCTTTCGGGACATGCATATTCGGAATAACCGAGGAAAAAGTTAATCAGTCCGTTCACATCGAACCTCCGAAAGATATGCGTAAGAAAATGAGCGTATCTGCCCGGCTACCGCCACGACGTTTTCCGCAACTGCACACAGTCGCAGAGATTCACCGCATATCACGGCGCATTTTCCTCTGTATTTAAGGTCGAGCACAACTCTCGTTGACGAATAATCACAAAGCTTGAATTTGCCCTCAAGTATAACCTCGCGGTCGCCGTTTATAACGGCTGACGGACGCGATACAGTCTGAGGTTTTTGTTTTTTCATTCGTATACCTCCTTTCGACGTCTTATGTAATAATATTTGTGTCGGATAAATATTATTACAAAACGAGGGGGTGTAAAAGTGGAAAACTCGGCAAATACGAAAAAAAATTCTTTTATTTTCTTCTCACTTCTGTCTGTTGCCGTACTGTTCACCGTAAAACGTGAAGTGTGTATAACAGGCGCGGCACACGGACTTTCATTCTGCATTACCACGCTTATCCCTGCCGTTTTTCCATTTTCAGTTGTATGCAAGCTGCTTGTACGCACAGCGGATATAAGCCGTGTCGGTATTGTTTTAACAGGGTTCGTATGCGGCGCGCCGTCAGGGGCGCATATGTGTGCCGACGCATATAAAAACGGATGCTGTGACAAACTCACAGCAGAGATATTAAGCGCGCTTACAAACGGAATGACACCGACGTTCGTTATCGGATTTGTGGGGGTATATTGCTTAAAAAGCGCATTTAATGGCGTGATAGTGTATATTATATGCACATTATCAGCGCTTTTGTATGCTTCGGTGGCAGTTAAGTACACAAAGCCTACGCAAAATTGCCATGGATGTTTTTCGCTCTTGTCAACGTTTGCGCAGTCTGTTGCAGAAAGCGTTTCAGCCGTCATATCGCTTACGGGATTTACCGTATTTTTCTCCGTTATCTGTGAATTTTTTAATATGTTTTTCGGGATTTTGCCGCCGTATCTGCTTTCGTTTTTCTTCCTTTCCGGAGAGCTGATAACGGGAATTTTACAAAGTGCGCCGCTTTGTGCCGCAGTTTCGGAGCGTTTGTTTTTTTCGCTGATGTGTGCCTTCACTTCGTTTTCGGGTATGTGTATACACCTTCAGGTAAGGTCGGTTTTATCACATTCAGGACTGTCAGCACGGCCGTTTTTAATCGGTAAATGCGTTCAGTCACTTATCTCTTTTATCATTTCGTATATTTTCTACGGCATTTTTTTCGGATAAAATGTAGACATCGGGCGAAAAATGATGTATAATGGATATGATAACGTAAAGGAAGAAAAGGTATGGAAAACAAAGGAATTGAAAATATCTGCGCTTACTGCGAATACGCACGCGACACACACGAGCGTGAGTTCGTGATATGCTCAAAAAAAGGTGTCGTACACGCAATGGGCAAATGCCGTAAATTTATTTACGATCCAATGAAAAGGATACCGCGTCCTGCGCCCACGGTTGACGGCAAGCTTGAGTATATAGACCTTAATTCGGAAAACTGACAAAATACTCCCACATTTTTCCTCGGTGCATATAATGTACTGCGGAGGCTTTTGCCGCCGCCGAAAGGAGGGAAAGGCTTGAGTGAAAAAAAGATCATAGCCGTAAGCTCCGTGACCTACGCAATGAAGGGTGCGGACCTTCTGGCAAAAAACAAGATAAAACGCCGCGTGTCAAAACTGAGCCCCGATAAAACAAAAAGGGGATGTACGTACGGCATTTCCGTAAACGCATATGACGTTGAGGATGCCGCGCGCATACTCAGACTCGGCGGTATAAATTACTCGGAAATAACCGACGGATAGTTAAGATGGTATATCTTGACAACGCCGCCACGTCCTTTCCGAAGCCGCCCTCTGTTTACAGAGAGGCGGAAAAATGTATGAAAACATACTGCGGCAATCCGGGACGTTCTTCCCACAGAATGTCGCTTGCCGCCGCCGAAAAAATATACGAATGTCGTTCGGTGCTGTCCGATTTTTTTAATCTCACAGCTCCCGAACGTGTTGTTTTCACCTCAAATACCACATCTGCGCTCAACATCATCATAAAGGGAATTCTGCGTGACGGCGACCACGTGATAACGGGAAACGCGGAACACAATTCCGTACTCCGTCCGCTTTACGAGCTTAAAGGCTCACGCCGTATATCCGTATCAAAGGTTGACACCTTGACCGACAGCGACAATATAGTATCTCAGATAAGCAGACTTATAAATCCCGGCACGAGAGCCGTCATAATGGCTCATTCCGGGAACGTCGTACCGTACGTTATGCCGATCTCAAAGATAGGCGAGCTGTGCCGGCGCCACGGTGTTTTGTTCATCGTTGACGGAGCGCAAAGCGCGGGTGTGTACGACATTGATATAAAAAACGACTGTATTGACGCGCTCTGCATCCCATCGCATAAAGGACTTTACGGAATACAAGGAGCAGGCGCTTTGTGCATTTCGAATACCGTAAATGAAAAATATATTTCAACGTTTGCCGAAGGCGGAAACGGCACAGCTTCTTTTGAGCCGACAATGCCCGATTTTCTGCCTGACAGACTTGAAGCCGGCACACTTCCCACTCCTGCCATAGCAAGTCTTTGCGAAGGTGTAAAATATATAAAAAGCATAAAAACGGAAACGGTAAGACACGCTAACCGTTCGCTTTGCTCGTCACTTTGCGACAGGCTTTCAGCTCTCGGTAACGTTACCGTTTATAACGGAAAACACATCGGAAGCACCGTTATATTCAATGTAAACGGAATACCGTCGGAGGCCGTTGCCGCACATCTCGACAAAACGGGAATATGTGTCCGCGGAGGATTCCATTGTGCACCGGGTATACACACCGTGCTCGGTACAGAAAAAACAGGTGCCGTCCGCGCAAGCTTCGGCGTATTTAATACGCACAACGATATCGAACGGCTCTATTCTGCCGTAAAAAATATTGCCAATTCATCAATATAAAAAATAACGGATACTCGGTCAAGAGTATCCGTTATTTATTTATCTTACGGCATTACATCGATATAGAGTCTTGCATCATCAAGTATTATATTGACGCTGTACGCAGTATCGGCGCGGCCTTTGAACTCCAGTGTCACCTCCGACGGTATTCCAGCTTTGAGCGAAATCTCTGCCTCTCCTGCATCGCCAAACTCATTTTTCCCGAATACCGGAACTGCTTCGATGATATCGTTTTTGTCCGTCTTTGACGTTATTTTGATCGTTACGGAATTTCCGTTTCCGTCAGGGCTTATATTGAGCGACACAAGCTCAATTACAACACTGCTGTCAGCATCAAATACTCTTCTCGTTTCAGTATTTCCGTCCTTGTAAACGCAGACAAGCGTGTTTCTCGGATAGTATTTCCAAAGATCGTCAACGAAGGCAAAAAATTCATCGTTCGTTTCAAGTACATCGCCCTCGGAATAATAATCGGAACATTTTGACACCTCGCCATCGGGCATTATGCGGTAAATCCCATCGGTTGTCTTTATCCAGACCGTGTCCGTCGGCGCATAGCATTTTTCAGAATGTTGGAAGCTGAACGGTTCGTCGGATATTTTTGCGCTCTTTTTGCCGCTTTGCGCAAGAGAAGAAAGCTTTGCCACAAGCTCACCGCCGACTTCACCCTTTATTTCCTTAACGTTTATGCCCCCGTCTGTATAGCGGGCAACAAGAAGCTCCGCATCGCCGTAATTTACGTCAATATCCGAGCCTTCAATATACTCTGTATCCTCGTCTTCCGGTATATCGACCGTGCCGCCCTGCGTAACGTTTTCGGACGCAGGCGGTACGCTGTCGGACGCTGTAGTTGCAGTATCCGAGCTTTCCCCATTCGAGCAGGATGCAAGAGCAAAAGCCAATATCAAAAGCAAACAAAAAATACGTTTTTTCATATAGACAGTCCTTTTTTTTAGTTATGTGTAAATGATACATCATAAATAAAAATTTGTCAAGTAGGGTAGCCGCCCTGTTTCAATTCATTCGAAAGTGACACCGCCGATGCTCATTTTCGGTATAAAAAACAACACGAAAAACGTCGTGTTGTTTTTTTGAGGGTTATGAAACCGTTATTTCTATGCTAAATATTGCACCGGATCTTAAAGTAAAGAATAAATGACCAAATTCATCGAATATCACAAACTGAGTATTATTGTTTCTGGTTCGTACGATATATCCATACTTGGTAAAAGAATTTGCGTATTCTTCCATGATTTTCAAACAGGTCTGATATTCATCATTTGTGTTCCATATGTATTCTTTTGTCGCAATGATGTATACGTCGTCAGTTGAATGTATGCAAATCCACTCTGTTTTATCGGTAAAGGGAAGCGGTTCGGGGAGCATATTCAGAGGATAATTTTCTCCCCCGTCAGTATTCGGTGCAGATGATTCGGCAGGTGCTGTCGTCGTCTGAGCCTTGGTTGTATCTTCGGTAGGTGCTGTCGTCGTCGGAGCCTTGGTTGTATCTTCGGCAGGTGCTGCCGTTGTCGGAGCTTTTGTTGTATCTTCAGCAGGCGCTGTCGTTGTCGGAGCTTTGGTTGTATCTTCAGCAGGTTTTGTTGTGATAACCGATGTAGAATCTACCGTATCTTCTGCTGTTGTATCTTCCGTTATATTTTCTGCCGCTGTGTCTTCCGCGGAATTCTCAGCGGTGTCCGCTGTTACTGCGGAATCTTCTTCCGTTTCGGATGTTGTTGCAGCGGCTGTCGTTGTTTCTGCTGCCGCGGTCTCGTTATCTTCTTCATCACAGGCAATAAATGTAAATGACATTGCAAGAACAAGAATTGACGAAATAATGGCTTTCATAATCTTCATAGTGTAAATCTCCTTATGTAAATAAATAGTATTGATGTTCTGAACTACCCACGCGGTCAATATGTTACAAATTTTGACTGATCAAGCAGTAATTAACGTTTTTATAAAATTTGCTTCAAATATTATTAACCGTACGAAATGCGCATCCCGTTTGTAATCCGTTTTTGTTTATCGTATTCACCGTAGCAACGGCGCACTCCCCACGGTTGACAAAGTCAACTGCCATGGACGTAGGTGCGCATATTTCCTGCGGAAATGTATTTGATATGGGCATTTTATTTTTTGTATCCGCTTTTGTCGCAACTCACTCTCCCTCAATATAAATTTTCGTAACACATGCCCTTTTTGTCCTATTATATCCTACTTTATACTACTTATCAATATTTTTCAAGATTTTATCCTATAATATTTCCAAGAGGTGATCAATTTGAAACCGTTGAAAGAAAAAATCAGTATTACGATCGATAATGATATTTTGGAAAAGTTGAAACGCAAAGCAGAGGAAGACGACCGTTCACTGTCACAGTACATCAATCTGATATTAAGACGTCACATAAAGGAAAACGAAAATACAAAAGCGGAAGAACAATAAAAAAACAAAACGGGAACACCCTTCGGTGTTCCCGTTTTTGTTATTGTTCTTGAGATTATTTTGCTTCTACTGCTTCAACACTTACGCATTTTCTGCCCTTTGCAATATTTTCGAACTTAACGCGTCCGTCAACAAGTGCAAAAAGTGTATCGTCAGAGCCACGGCCAACATTCTTACCGGGGTGGATCTTTGTGCCTCTCTGGCGGATAATGATGTTACCTGCCAAAACGCTCTCGCCGCCGAATTTCTTCACGCCGAGACGCTGAGCCGCACTGTCACGACCGTTCTTTGTTGAACCAACGCCTTTTTTATGTGCAAAAAACTGAAGGCTTAACTTTAACATTTTATATTCCTCCGTAATTATTTGGTAAAGAGACTATACATCTCTTTCTTGTTCTTCCACTTCGAGATAATCGTAATAATCCTCAAGCATATCATTAAGCTGAAGGAAATATCCCTGCATCAAAGCGGAAATGGCGTAATTCTTACTCTTGTTTGTCTCGTATTTGGGCAATGCACCCTTACAGATGACTTCTATATCCGTCGTTTTGTCGTCTATCTTGTACTCAACGTCAGAACCGATAGATACCTCAACAGTGTTGATGATAAGCATAGTCATAGCGGAGATAGCCGCGCAGACGATATCACGTCCTGCGTCCTCATAACCGCTGTGGCCTATCTCACGGAATCCGTAATATATGCCGCCCGATTTGTAAAATACGATCTTTGTCATTTTGCTTACGCGTTGATGGACTTGATAGTAACCTTTGTATAGGCCTGTCTGTGTCCGATCTTCTTCTTTTCGTTCTTCTTGGATTTGTACTTAAGAACGTAGATCTTCTTGCCTCTGCCGTTTTTCTCAACGGTAGCAGTTACTGTTGCGCCTGCAACTACGGGTGTACCAACCTTGATACCGTCGTCGCCGCAAACTGCAAAAACACGGTCAAATGTATACTCGGAGCCTGCTTCAACATCGAGCTTTTCGATGAAAATAACGTCTCCTTCGGATACTTTGTACTGCTTTCCGCCTGTTTCGATAATAGCAAACACGAAAAGCACCTCTCTTTCAATAATCTCGCTGAGTAAGGTAGGGATGTCCCGTTTATATGAACCCCACATCATGCGGCAGAATATTTTAACATTATAAAACGGCTTTGTCAATATATCACTCCGTTTTCTTTGTAAATATTCTGTTAATTCCGTTTTTTGAAGTTATAATCCATCAGAATAAATCCGCCGACTGCAATATCAATACCGAACGCGCACGAAAAAAGCGATTGACAGCATACTGCTTTCATATCCGGTGTCGGCTCATTTATGTAAACGAAAAGCGTAAAAACAAGCCCCGCGATTATGATGAACATACATATTTTCAAAATTTTCAGCGCACGGACATCGGCTGAAGTAAATATTTTCCACACAGCTATCACCCCTTAAAATATGGAAAAATTCATATTTTATCTCTTTAAATTGATGTGTCTTTTGCGTATAATATTATATAATATTACAGTGTTTTTGTCAAAGCACAATTTATGGAAACGGATTTTTTATGGATATAGGTGTTTCAAGCGCTTGTTTTTTCCCCAACGATACCATTGAGTCGCTCAACATATGTGCTGAGGAGGGCTTTTGTTCGGTTGAAATATTTGCAAATACGCACAGCGAGCTTATCGGGCAGTACCTTGCGGATACGAAGAATGCGGCTGACTCGCACGGAATTGAGATAACTTCGATACACCCGTTTACGTCGGGGTACGAATATATACTGTTTTTTGCAGGGTACGAGCGCCGTGTTGAAGATGCGATAGAATACTACAAAAATTATTTTGAGGCTGCCGCATATCTCGGCGCAAAATACGTGATATTTCACGGCGACAACAAGCGTGCGCCGTTTGTAGGTGTGGAAAGGTATGCTGAGATCTTCGACCGTCTTGAAGCTACAGCAAAAACTTTCGGTGTTAACGTTGCGCAGGAAAACGTCTCGACCTCTCACATCGGCTCACCCGAAAACATCGCAAAGCTGCGCGGGCTTTTACCGGATATAAAATTCACCTTTGACATAAAGCAGGCATACCGCGGCGGATACGATCCGTTTGAAATGCTGACGGCGATGGGCAAAAACGTCTGCCACGTTCATCTGAATGACTGGAACGGTGAGCGCTGTGCGCTTCCCACACACGGTATATGCGACTTGAAAAAAGCCAAGGAAATGCTTGACGGCGTGAATTATAACGGCAAATATATAATTGAAGTCTACAGACGCGATTTCACCGAGCCTTGCGAGCTTTCACAGTCGCGTGAAGAATTTTTAAGCCTTTTTAAATGAGGGAATTATGATATACAATACAAAAGAAGTATCAAAGGGTTTTACCCTGATAACCGCAAAAACCGATAAATTCAAAAGCGAAGTGTTCAACGTTCACTTTCTCGTTCCGCTTGAAAACTCGCCTTTTCCTGAGGTGCTTTTACCGAAAGTTATGTCGCAGGGATGTAAAAAATACCCAACGAGAAGGCTTTTGTGCAAGCGACTTGATCACTTGTTCAGTTCCTCCGTGTCGGTTTATCTGACAACATTCGGCAACTATATGTCAGTTTGCTTTTCGTCATCGTACCTGAAAAACATATACGCTTACGACGGAAGTGACATTGCAAAGGGTGCCTGCGACTTACTGTGGGAGCTGATGCTTGAACCGCTTACAACAGACGGCGGATTCAACAGTGAGTACACGGAGCGCGAAAAGAAAAACCAGTGTGACGCTTTGCGCGCTTCCATAAACAACAAGGATGCATACGCTTATAACAGATGCTTTCAGCTTATGTGCGAAGGTGAGCCCTTGTCGTTTTTATATTCAACCGCCACGGAGCCTTACGAAAGCATAACCCCAAAAGCGCTTTATAAAAGCTATCTTGATATGCTCTCATCCTGCCCCGTCAAAATGACGTATGTAGGCGAAAATACGGAACTTGCCGAGGAGCTTGCGTATAAGCTTTCCGAAAGACTCGGAAAAGAAAGACGTGAGTTCTGCAACAAAGTCATAAGAAAAACACCCGAAAAGATAAAATATTTCGAAGAAAAACATTCGGTCAAGCAGGCAAGGCTCATCATCGGTCTGCGTGACGATATTTCCACTCCCGACAACGTTTACATAAAAGCCGTATTTGATGAGCTTTACGGTCAGTCTCCCGTCAGCAAGCTGTTCTGCAATGTGCGCGAAAAGCTGTCGCTCTGCTATTACTGTACGTCGGGACGCAACCACGAAACGGGAATCATAGCTGTCAGAACGGGAATAAAAGCCGAAAACAAGGACAGAGCTTACGAGGAGATACTACGCCAGCTTGAACTTGTGAAAAACGGCGATTTCACGCTTGACGAGCTTGAAAACGCAAAGCGCGGCTACGCAAATCAGGCGCTGTCCGTGTTTGATTCTCCCGAGCATATTGCCGCATCAATGTTCAAAAGCGAGCTCCGCGGCAGTATACTTACGCAAAAGGAAGAAAACGAAAAAATAATGGCTGTAACAAAAGAGCAGGTAGCGCATACCGCAGACTCTATTGCGCCCGATACGGTGTTCTTTATGTACGGCGACGGTGCGGAGGAAGATGATGAAGGCTGAATTTAAAAAGATCGTCTGCGGCGTCACAAAAGACGTCTGCTACAAGGCGCACCTTGAAAACGGACTTACACTGTACGTTGCGCCAAATGAAAAAACCTCGGCGCATGCTGTATTTTATACAGACTTCGGCTCGGTAAACAGCACGTTTGAGCTGGACGGCGTAACACACACACTGCCCGACGGAATGGCGCATTTTCTTGAGCATAAGCTTTTTGAAACAGAGGACGGCGGCGATGCCTTTTCGCTGTTTGCCCAAACGGGAGCTGATGCCAACGCTTACACATCGTTCACAAAGACCGCCTATGTTTTTACAGCGGCTGAGAATTTCACAGAATCCCTCGGTATACTCCTTTCGTTCGTTACCTCTCCTCATTTCACAACCGAGTCTGTGGACAAGGAAAAGGGCATAATAATCGAGGAAATAACGATGTACGACGACTCACCCGATTGGCAATGTATGTTCGGAATGATGACGGCGATGTACAGAGAGGATAACCCTATCGCCATCGACATTGCAGGCGATGCGGAGTCTGTTTCAAAAGCAACACCCGAGCTTTTGTACTCAATTTACGAAAAATTCTACTCACTTTCAAATATGACGCTTTGCGTTTCGGGAAATGTTGACCCCTGTGAAATTGCCGAAATGTGCGAAAAACTCAAGGGTGAAAAAAGACAAACGCCGAAAACGTATTTTCCGAAGGAGGAAAAAGCCGCACGACTTCCTTATGTTGAAAAGAAAATGCAGGTGTCGCGTCCGTGCTTTAACTTCGGCGTGAAGGACTTGCCGTGTGAGAATGAGGAAGAACGAAACCGCCGTGCTTCCGCTATTGCAGTGTTTTCATCGATGCTGTTCGGCGGTTCAAGTGAAATTTACTCACGTCTTTATGACGAGGGAATAATAAATAAGACCTTTTGTTCGGGCTATGAATGTACGGACTGCTACGCATTCTACGCATTTTCGGGCGAAACAGAAAGAGTGGATGAGATGTATTCCGCACTTTGCAAATATATCGAAAATATCAAATCCACGGGATTTGACGAGGAAGAATTTGAAACAGCCCGCCGCGTTGTTTACGCAAGTGCGGTGAGGGTGTTTGAACACAGCGTAAGGGTTGCCGAGGAAATGTCCGATATCGGCGAATTTCTGTTTACCGCGCCGAAAACGGTGGCGGAAATAACCCCGGAATACGCATTTAAGGTTTTCTGTGAGCTTTTCAGACAGGAATCATACACGCTGTCTGTGATTAAACCTTTAGACTAAGAGGGAAAGGATATTTAAACATGTATCAGGTTGAATTTAAGCTTTTTGATTTTGCCTTCCGCTTTTCACCCGTTGCATTCACGGTATTCGGCAAGGATGTATTCTGGTACGGCATAATCATAACAATCGGAATAATTCTTGCGGTTTTGTACGCATTTATGCGTGCAAAGCAAAGCGGAATAAAGCCCGACCATATGTACGATTATTCGATTTTTACAATTATTTTCGGTATAATCGGCGCACGCACGTATTACGTGCTGTCGGAGCTGGACACTTATAACTCATTTATGGATGCCATCGCCATCTGGAAGGGCGGACTTGCCATATACGGCGGTGTTATCGGCGGAATATGTGCGCTTGTCGTAACAGCTCTCGTTAAAAAGCACAAGCCGCTTCGCATACTTGACTGTGCCGCGCCCGCCACTATGATCGGACAGATGATAGGCAGATGGGGCAACTATATGAATCAGGAGGCATTCGGCTGTAACACGGATCTGCCGTGGGGTATGCGCTCATTCGTTTACGCACCGCACGCCGGTGTGAATATGCAGGGAACGGTTGAGTATCTGAATAAACACAAATCCTTGCTTATGCAGAAAAATCCCGATCTGATAATAGATCCGCAGGGGTACGTTCACCCGACGTTTCTTTATGAATCGCTCTGGAATCTGCTCGGTTTCATTCTTATCAACATTTTCTATAAAAAGAAGAAGTTTGACGGTGCTATATTGTTCGCTTATCTCGGCTGGTACGGTTTAGGCAGACTGTTTATTGAAGGCTTGCGCACCGATTCCCTTTACCTCGGCTCGACAAATATAAGAGTTTCGCAGCTTGTTGCGCTTATTTGTATCGTTTTGAGCGTTTTCGCCCTCGTTTGGGGAACGGTACGCGCCAAGGCGGCAGGTGTTACAACGCTTTACACAAAAACCGAAAACGGCAAATGGATGATGACGGATGCCATCGTAGCAGAAAAATCTGCCGAAGAATCTGCCGAAAAATCTGCAGAAGAATCCGAAGAAACAGATGCCGAAGCGGAAGAATCCGAGGAAGACGGTACGGAATTTTCCGAAGACGAAGAATGTATGTCGGATGAAAACGATGATACTGAGGAAGATATTCCCGAAGACACGGAAAACGAAGAAATAAACGATACAGAAACAGAAGAAACGGAGAAAAAAGAAGATGGCGATAATAATTGACGGAAAAAAGACATCGTCCGATATGAGGGGCGAAATTCGCGAAAGAACGCTTAAATTCAAGGAAGAAAACGGATTTTTGCCGGGTCTTGCCGTAATTATAGTCGGTGAAGATCCCGCATCTCAGGTGTATGTCAGAAACAAGAAAAAGGACTGCGACGAGGTCGGATTCAATTCCGAGGTAATTGCACTTCCCGAAAACACGGAAGAAAAAGAGCTGCTCGCGCTTATCGACACGCTTAACAAACGTGAAGACATACACGGTATTCTCGTTCAGCTTCCTTTGCCGAAGCATCTTGATTCGGAAATCGTTATTGCCGCTATCGATCCTTCCAAGGACGTTGATGCGTTCAGCTACGTAAATGTCGGTAAAATAACCGTCGGAAATTACAGCTTCTTACCCTGCACACCTGCAGGAGTTATGGAGCTTCTGAAGCGTTACAACATCGAGGTTGCAGGCAAAAACTGCGTTGTTGTCGGCAGAAGCAACATCGTCGGCAAGCCTATGGCGCTTTTGCTTCTCCACGCAAACGGTACGGTAACCGTTGCTCACTCACGCACGCAGAATCTTGCAGACGTGACAAGAAATGCAGACATTCTTGTGTCTGCTGTCGGTAAAGCTGATTTTATCACAGGCGATATGATAAAGGAAGGCGCTGTTGTCATCGACGTCGGCATGAACAAAAATAAAGAGGGCAAGCTTACGGGCGACGTTGATTACGAAAGTTGCTTTGCAAAGGCTTCCGCTATCACTCCCGTTCCCGGCGGTGTCGGCCCTATGAC
>JAZRTS010000113.1:0-18287 GCA_045652135.1 Eubacteriales bacterium
CAAAAAGATACTCTTTAATGAGTATCTTTTTATTTATTTTTCAGCCATAAGCTTCGTGAACTCTACTGAACGCTCCACAAGATAAGCTATATTTTTTTCTTCAAAAATTGTATCCTTACCCGTATGTATGCGGTCCATATATAAAATCCCACGCTTCGATTTTTTGAGCGCCGCCACTCCGACACCGTTTACGAAACTTGCCTGGTCTGACGGGTAAATGACGTTTTTATCGGCAACATCAACGTTTAATGTATCATTCGGTGTGTAGGCACTTTCAAGGTCTTCTTTAAGATGGCTTGCTTTTTTATTTATAACAAAAAGAATGGTGTCGCCATCGGAAACGCAGTCAAAATTGATGACAAGCCCGTTTTTCTTGAAGTCTTTATGCTTCGATGCGTATGATGATGAGCCTATAAGCCCTGCTTCTTCAAGGTCAAACAGTATATATGCGGCATCGTTTTTGTGCTCGTCGGGCATACTTTTCATAAGCTCCAAAACCGTGACAACACCCGATGTATTATCGTTTGCCGTGTGCTTGTTGGCAGGACCTGCCATTATCAAACCCAAAACAGCAAAGAGTATAATTTCAAATGACCAAAAAAATATAGATCCACCAACCATCACACTTTCCGTGCTGAACCACGACTCCACAAGCGGAGTAAACAATAAGTCCATAAGCACGGCACCGCCAAAAGCCAATGCAAACATAGCAACCGTCAAAACCAATTGATACAGCAAATATATACCAATATTTTTCGGTGTTATAAAGTTGGGAAAAGGAAGCCATGCGCAAGTGTCGTAATGCGCTGTGTATACGGTCTTGGCGCTTTCGGGATTGCCGATAACGATATTTCTTGAGCCAAGCGAGCCTTTTTCAATATTTACATCATAGCCGTGCTTTGCGCCCTCGCCTTTTACAAACTCAATAAAGGCAGTTTTTTTCTTTTTTCCTTTTCTCACCTGATAATTTTCAAGTATTACGTTTGAATAATATGACATTTTGAACCCCTGAAACATCTTAATAGTGATAATATATCATACAACGGGTATTTTTTCAAGTTAAAATTTACAATATTCGATTTAATTAAGTCCGATTTTACAATATAATAAAGCGATAATTTATTTACGGAAGAATCAATATGTACGAAATAGGACTTAAAAACAATAAAACCACCTTTTATAGGGGTATGAAGGACGGAATACCGATAGGGCTTGGGTATTTAGCCGTGTCATTTTCGCTCGGTATTGCCGCAAAAAATGCAGGGCTTTCAGCCTTTCAAGGCTTGCTTGCAAGCTTTTTGTGCAGTGCCTCGGCAGGTGAATACGCAGGCTTTACGGTCATTGCCGCAGATGCGTCGTACTTCTCAATAGCACTTGCAACGCTTGTTGCAAACATCAGATATTTGCTTATGGGCTGTGCAATGTCGCAAAGGCTTGACGGAAAAACTCCGCTCCGCCACAGACTTTTAATGGCATTTCACCTGACAGATGAGATTTTCGGAATCGCAATATCCCGAAAGACCGAAATCAACCCTTATTACAACTTTGGCGCCGCACTCACAGCCGCGCCGCCGTGGGCGGTCGGCACGATGCTCGGCGTAATTGCCGGAAGCATTTTGCCGGACAGATTTGTAAGTGCGTTCAGCGTTGCACTCTACGGTATGTTTTTGGCAGTTATCATTCCGAAAGCCAAGGAAGACCGCACGGTTTTCGCCGTTGTCATCATTTCATTTGCTTTAAGCTTCACAGCATCGATTGCACCCATTGTTTCACAGCTCAATGAGGGCATAAGAACGGTTATTTTAACGCTTGTAATATCAAGCGCGGCGGCAATTTTCTTCCCCGTGAAAGACACAGAGGAGGCAGAAAATGACGCATAACATATATATTTACATATTTATAATGGCAGCCGTCACGTATCTTATACGTGTTACCCCTCTGACTTTAATCAGACGGCAGATAAAAAACACGTTCATCCGTTCATTTTTATATTACGTGCCGTATGTAACGCTTTCGGTTATGACCTTCCCTGCAATCATCCACGCAACGCAAACACCGTATTCGGGTATTTTAGCGCTTGCCGTTGGCATCGTTGCCGCTTGGCGGGGCTGGGATCTTTTCCGTGTCGCCTTGTGTGCCTGCGGTACGGTATTGTTGCTTGAATTTTTTATTATTTGAATTCAACCCAATAACAGTTTTGAAGCGGACAATTCGTGAATTGTCCCTACAATAGTTTTCTGCGCCTCATCCGTGCCACCACGAACAAAGGGCGCAGTTTTTCTTTGAAAAACTGTTACGGCAAAATCAAAAATCGCTCTTTTTGTACTGTCTTAATGAAAGATGATACGACACGAAAGCAGACAAAATAAATACACAAAGCAATACAGTCAGAAAAGGTGCTAAACCATCGTATGACAACAGCTCTTCATTTTCAATAAACATTATACCCAAACTGCCGGAGAAAGCACCTATCAAAAAATACATTATTCCCACGATCTTGCCCCGAAGCTTGAAGTAAAGCGGAAGTAAAGAAAATGATATTATATAAATCGCCAATATAACAACGATCCCAAAAACGGACACACTTGTGAAAAACGGTACGTCAAATATAATGCTTCGTATTCCCATCGAGAGAAGAAACATAACGAGTAAACCAACCTTGATGCCCACATCAAGTATGTATTTTGACAAAACTATTTCTTTTTCACTGCACGGAAGACTGAACGCATATTTTCCCCATCCGGCTTCCTCAATATGCCATAAACTGAAAGCGACCGCACAACCAAATATACACGGATAAAAGAACATCGGTGCGATAATATCGACGAAAATTCCGCCTATCCAGATGATAAGAAATATTACAGCAGTTATTTTAACATTCTTTTGTAATGTATACCAATCCTTTAAAATCAAACCTTTTATCTTCATTTTTTCTCCTTAATCAAGCTCTTGCTTTTCATACAGTTTAACGGTAATGTGATACGTTACGGGAATTGAAACAAGCAGTACGCACAGCGAAATAATAACAGGTACAACACCCATATTTACTGATAATTTATCGTTAAACCCTAAGATATTTACAGTAATTCCTACCGCAAGCCCGACCATCGCACATAAAGCAACAGATGCCTTGCTTCCCCATTTGAAATACATCGGAAAAAGAAAGTATACCACCGTGTAAAACGCAAAAGCAAGTGTCAGACCGAATGCACATTTTTCACTCAGAAATTTAAAATCAAATATAAAGCTTCCGATAATTCTTCCAACTATAAGCAGGGTAAGTGTTCCGAATCTCCATACAAAATCAAATATATATTTTGATAAAATTATCTCTTTTGTACTGCACGGCAAACCGTAAGCATATTTTCCCCATCCTCTTTCATCAAGGCTTAAGCTATTGAGTCCCGCTGAGCTTGTGATAAGACAATAAAATATTATCATATGCCACGTTGTTTCGGATATAATTGCACACACAAAAAATAACAAAAACGCAATCGACCATATTATAAGCGACGTTTTCTGCGCATACACTTCTTTTAAGAAAAGTCCCTTGACCTTCATTCCTTGTTCTCCTTTATCATCGACACAAACAGCTCCTCAAGTCCTACGGCACTTACAGAAAAGGTGTCGGGCAAAAGGTCACGCTTAACAAGTGCTTCAGCGCCGTAAGGCGTTATTTTTTTGTGCTTTACGGCATCTTCGGGAATGTCCGCAAGCTCATCCTCCGTACAGCGGAGGATGCCGTACTGTGACAGCAAAACGTCCTTTTCCTCGCAAAGCATCAGCTTACCGCCGTGCAAAAAGGCGATATAGTCACACAGCTTTTCAAGGTCGCTGACGATGTGTGATGATATTAAAATCGAGTGTGATTCATCACGTGTGAAGTCATAAAGCATCTCCACAAGCTCATCACGCACAACGGGGTCAAGCCCTGCCGTCGGCTCATCAAGAAGCAACAGCTTTGCGTTATGTGAAAGTGCAACAGCAATGCCGAGCTTCATTTTCATACCCTTTGAGAATTTCTGTATTTTTCTGTCGGTCGGCACGGAGAGCTTTTCAAGCAGTTTTTTATATTCCTCACTGTCCCAGTTTTTGAAGATACACTTCATAACCTTATCGACCTGCGGTGCTGTCATTTCATTAGGTATGCCAAGCTCGTCAAACACAACACCGATGTCTTCCTTTGTAAGCGCACCGCCCTCTATATGGTCTTTGCCGAGTATTTTGATGCTTCCCGCGTCCTTTTTGGCTATGTTGAGTATCAGCTTAAAAACCGTACTTTTTCCTGAACCGTTTTCCCCGACGAGTCCCATTACACAGCCCGACGGCAGAGTGAGCGTAACACCGTCAAGTGTGAAGCTTTTATATTTTTTCGTAAGATCTTTTATTTCAAGTGCGTTCATTTTGATTCCTCCAAGCTAAATCTGACCATTTCAATAATTTCGTCTCCGTTTAAATTACACGATGCGGCAAGCTTTACTATCTCGTCAATATGTCCCTCTATCTTTTTGAGGTTTTCTTCACGTAAAAGCTCGACATTTTTCGGTGCGACATAGCACCCTTTCGCCGCAACTGTATATATAAAGCCTTCTCTTTCAAGCTCATCATACGCGCGCTTCGTTGTGATAAAGCTTATTTTCAGATCCTTTGCAAGCCCCCTTATCGACGGCAACGGATCGTTTTCTTTAAGCGTACCGTTTATTATCTGATCCTTTATCTGCGAATATATCTGATCGTATATCGGACACCCGCTTTTGTTATCAATAAATATATTCATCACGCTTCTCCTTTCATCTGTATATATACAGTATATACAGTTATATCAGTTTTGTCAAGTACTTTTGCGAAAAAAAACAATTTTATTATAAAAAATACCGACTTGTATCAAAACAAGTCGGTATTTTACTATATTATTCAGTTCTGAGTGCTACGACGGGGTCTTTTTTAGCCGCACTTCTTGACGGGATTATTCCTGCAAAGAGTGTCAGAACCATACTGATTATAACGAGTATAACCGCCGCGCCTATCGGAAGCTGTGCTGAGAGGTTATTTATTCCTGTCACGTGATGCAATATAATATTGATCGGTATACAAAGCAGATATGTTATAAGAACGCCCATAAATCCCGATGTAAAGCCTATTATCATCGTTTCGGCATTGAACATTCTTGAAACATTCTTCTTTGATGCACCGATAGCACGGAGAATACCTATTTCCTTCGTTCTTTCCTGTACGGATATAAGCGTGATAACTCCGATCATAATAGATGAAACGATAAGCGACACCGCAACAAACGAGATAAGAACGTATGTTATCGCATCAATGATAGTTGTCACAGATGACATAAGAAGTCCAACGTAATCCGTATAGTTGATGCGTGAAAGCTCCTCGACATCTTCGTTATATGCCTTTATTACCTCCTCGATAACATCCTTATCAGCAAAGGAAGCGGCATAAAGATTTATCGTCGTAGGCTTATCAAGGTCAACGTAACCGAGCACTTTAAGATTTTCCTCATACGTTGAGTCGGAAAATTCAAGTATTTCATCATAATACTGTGCGCACATTTCGGTCGTATAAGTGCCAAGTTCAGCATCGAGAAGCGCCGCACGCTGCTCAGCCGGTATCTGTGAAAGGCGTGAAGCAACCTCCTGTGCATACTTCTGCTTGAGCTGTTCGGTCGCCATTTCATTGAAATACTCTTTTATATCTTCATCCGACATTGCGTTTATATACTCTTCAACATCGACACCACTCATTCCCATCTGCTGTGTGAATGCCTGCAAAAGTGTCGCGCGCATATCGTCTACGGACATCGAAGAAAGTGTCTGTTCAAGCGTTGTTTTTATAAAATCTTCTGTCGGAATAGATTTAATTTCTATATAAGCCTCCGCTTTCTTGGCGGTATCGAGAGATTTGATATGCTCTCTGAATTCTTTTTCTTTCACTTCATTTGCCAAGCTTCCCTTTGATGTTTTAAAGGGGAGATTTGTGAAAATGTCAAGCGTAGGATTTTCAAGCTGTGCTTTTATCGCCGCAGAGCTTTCGGATTTTCCAACGATATGCTCTGTAAGAAGATGTGTATATCCGATAGAGCCTGTAAGCATCGATGCCACGGCATCCTCAGACGGCTTAATGATACCCGACACCTTGAGCACCAGACCGTTATCATAAAGATATTTAAGTCCCGTATCCGTATCGCGCAGGTCGGTATAAGTACCCGTTACCTCATCGTATTTAAAGCAATCGGAATTAAGAATAGCCTTATATTCCATAGAGCATATTTCTTCGTAAGTCCATTTGCGGCTTTCGATATTCAGCTCTGTACCGTTCATTGCGGCATCCATTATCGCATCAATATCTGCCTTCGGTTTAAGACCGAGCGCATAAAGTGTAAGGTCATCAAGCTCGTTGTTAGCGTCGAGCACAAGCACGACCTCGTTATATTCATCGGGCCAGTCACCGTATACGACATCGTACTGCTTACCAAGCAGGTCGCTCACGGGTTTTCCGTCACCGGGGAGCATTTGCTGCCACATCGTCGAAGTTGATGCATTTGATGAGGACATCGACATAAGACCTCCGCCCGATGCCATACCCATCATACTCGACATATCCATACCGAACATCTCAGCCATAATATCTCTGAATATCGACTGGGAATCCGAGCGAATGATGTCACCGTCCGCACTTTCGGTATATATGAGCATATCAAGACCGTATGAATACTGAACGCCGCTTAAAGCTTTATAAAGCTTGCTTTCTTCATCCGCCTTCTGCTGTTCTATGTACTTTTTAAACGACGCCAGATCATTTTCGGATGCTTCCATATTGTTCAGCGCATTTATCATATCGTACATCATTGCTTTTTGATATACGGCATCATTTTCGTGCTTTTCAGCCGCCTGAGCCGTACCCAAAAACGTCGTCATGATAGTTCCCAGATCCATGTGCTGCGCTTCAAGCATAAGAGGATATGAAGAAAGCGTATCCTCCTGAACAGTATCGATATATGCCGTTGTTCCCTGCGAAACCGCAAGGATCAGCGCAATACCGATAATACCGATACTTCCCGCAAATGATGTGAGCACCGTTCTTCCCTTTTTGGTGAAAAGGTTTTTAAGCGAAAGCGAGAACGATGTTGCAAATGACATCGACGGCTTTTTGTCCTTCTTTGACTGAACTGTTTTTTCTGCTATAACTTCAGGCTCTGCGGGTTTTGTGTCGCCCGTTATCAACCCGTCAAGCATACGGATTATACGTGTTGAATACTTTTCCGCAAGCTCAGGGTTGTGCGTTACCATAATAACGAGGCGCTCTTTGGAAATTTCTTTAAGTATCTCCATTACCTGAATGCTCGTTTCGGTGTCAAGCGCACCCGTCGGCTCATCGGCAAGAATTATGTCGGGATTGTTGACTATAGCTCTTGCAATAGCAACACGCTGCATCTGACCGCCCGACATTTCACCGGGACGCTTGTTGTACTGTGTTTCAAGTCCGACAAGCTTCAGAGCGTCCTTCGCTCTTTGACGTCTTTCGGCTTTGCCGACACCTGAAAGTGTCAGCGCAAGCTCAACATTCTGCAAGACCGTCTGGTGTGGAATAAGATTGTAGCTTTGAAAAACAAAGCCTATTGAATGGTTTCTGTATGTATCCCAATCTCTGTCCTTATAATCCTTTGTTGACGTGCCGTTTATGATAAGATCGCCGTTCGTATATCCGTCAAGACCGCCGATTATATTAAGAAGCGTTGTCTTTCCGCATCCGGATGGGCCGAGGATAGAAACAAACTCACTTTTACCGAACACAATGTCTACGCCCTTTAGCGCATGAACCGTACCGTCACCAGCAGGATAATCTTTAATTATATTCTTAAGCTCAAGCATTGATGAAATATTACCCCTTTATTTTTGTATATTATATGTTATTGTACCAAATAAAAATAAATAATAATACAGTAATACACACTACTTCTGTTGACATTTTTTAAAATATGTAAAAACACTTATAAAAATAATTATCGAAAAAGGATGCTGTTTGCAAAACAATGCCGTATGTATATAAGCTTTGGGATGCAAAGGCAAGGCATACAATGCTCATATGGCGATACGCAAACGTGCGTTTGCTGTTATATTCGTCTTGTTTTTCCAATGCAATTGAAACCGCATCAGCGAATATAACAAAAGACACCTTTAAAAAGGTGTCTTTGTATCGCCTATATCATATTAGTTTTTTATGGGACACATGAGCATTTATATCATACTCATCCGCCTTGCCTGCACCTATAACGGTACACGATATGGGTTTTTCGGCAATTCTGACCGGTGCGCCCGTTATAGAGGACACCAATTTATCAAGACCTCTTATAAGGCTTCCGCCGCCCGTCATAAGAATTCCGTTTTTTGCAATATCCGAAACAAGCTCAGGCGGTATTTTTTCAAGCAAAGAGCATACAGCCTCTGCAATTCTCGTGACAGGTTCTTCAAACGCTTCGAGTATATCCTGCCCCGTTACGGTGACGCTCACAGGTGTTGGAGTACGTTCGCCCTTACCTTTAACCACAACGTCACAAAGTCCCTCATTAAGTACGGCGCCTGCTTTTATCTTCGCTTCTTCCGCCGTTGCATCACTTATTGAAACACCGTATTTCGCCTTGACATGTTTTATAAGCGCTTCATTGAAGTTGTTTCCGCCGCATTTAACTGAAACCGACTCAACGATACCGCCAAGTGATATTACCGCCGCATCCGTCTTTCCACCGCCGATATCTATAACCATATTGCCGACGGGAGCCAGAACATCAATTCCCGCACCAATGGCGGCAGCAAACGGAGCATCTACCATATACACATTTTTCGCCCCTACCTCTTTGGCAATATCTCTGAACGCCATTTCTTCAACATCCGAGATACAGCACGGAACAGAAATGGTTATATCAGGCCGCACAACAAATTTTCCGCAGCTTCTTTCAAGAAATTTGCGGAGCATAACGAGCGTATGCGTATAACGGTTTATAACGCCCGCGCTCATAGGATACACGGTCGTTACATTTTCTGCTGTACGTTCCGTCATTTCCTTGGCTTCGCGCCCCGCTTTTATAACACGGTTTGTGATATTGTCAACTGCAATGACCGTCGGCTCCTGCAAAACGAGCCCTTTTCCTTTTATATAAACAAGTACGGAAGACGTACCTATATCTATAGCAATTTTTTTATTCATAACAAAAGTCCGATCGTTTTTTGATACTTTATTATACCTCATAAAGTGTCAGATTGCAACAGAATAAATAACATTTTTACAAATTTCTTTTATGCGGTGCAGGAGTTCTCGCGCACGATAAAAATTTAACACTGTCCGCACCTGAATTATGCAGAAACGCGGCAACACATACGGCTGTGGCACCTGTCGTCGTAACATCGTCTATAAGTATAACCGTCTTTCCCCTGAGCTGTAAGGCAGCATTTTCGGAATCCTTTATATAAAAGCTTTCAAATGCATTTTGAGCTCTTTCTTCATAGTTAAGATACTTCTGTTCTTTTAAGCCTTTGTTACAAATTCCGTGAAATACAGGCAGATCAACTCTTTTTCCTAACTCCTCAGCAAGCATCCTCGCGTGATCAAATCCGTACTTTTTAAGTGATCTTCTGCTTCTCGGCGGATATACTATAATACAGTTTTCAACGTCAACACCGTACATCGCATAAAAATTATTGCACAGCTGTTCTGCCATGAACTTGACAAGCTTCTTCTGTCTTTTGTACTTCAATGCTGATATGAGTTCTTTAGAAAACTCACTTTCATACATAATACATGAAGAATAATACGAAATTATCGCCGTTTTATTCAGCTTTGTATTGCATGTGCAGAACGATGCGATCCTTTTGCATCTTACACACTCTTTTTCCTTTTCCTCATTCCACTTTTCAAGACATTCGCAACACAGCGCACCATCGTCTATATCGAGAATCTTTCCGCACACGGAGCATTTAGGCGGAAACAGGAATTCAAGCAAAAATTCCTTTGTTTTTGATATTCCCGACTTTATACCCTTCTTATTCATATACGGACAACATCTCTCCAAGCGATGTATATCGCATTGCGCGCTGATTGTTATCAACCATTTTTTTAACGACTTCCTCGTCGCCTACGAGAATGACCATCTTCTGCGCTCTCGTAACAGCGGTATACAAAAGATTTCTGGTCAATAATCTGTTGGAATAGCTGTACATCGGGATAATTACAACGGGATATTCGCTTCCTTGACTTTTGTGTACGGTTATGGCATAGCCGTGCTCAACCTCGTCCATCATAGTAAAATCGTACTGTGCAATACGGTCGTCGAAATTTATCGTGACGTATTCGCCCGACGGATTTATCTCGATTATCGTTCCGATGTCACCATTGAAGATACCGATTCCCTCGCGGTCATCCTTATGCCATTCTATATTATAATTATTTTTTATCTGCATTACCTTATCACCCTCACGGAAAATAACGTGACGCAGTTTTTTCTCTTTTTTATCGGGAGACGGGGGATTTAATACCGCTTGGAGCATTTCGTTAAGAAGCTCTGTTCCCGCATTTCCCTTTCTCGACGGAGTTATTACCTGTATCTGACGAATGATGTCAGCGCCGTATGCCTTCGGCAATCTTGTTTTGCAAAGCGTTGCAACGGTGTGAGCTGTCATTTCGTCATTTTCTCTCGGGATAAAAAAGAAATCATTTGACTTTGTTGTAAGATCTGGATATCTTCCGCTGTTTATCGCGTGGGCATTTGTTACAATCAAGCTTTGCTCTGCCTGGCGGAATATTTCCGTAAGCTGAACTGTATTGAATCGTTCGGAGGATATAATATCCTTCAAAACATTTCCCGCACCGACTGACGGAAGCTGGTCAAAGTCACCTATCAAAAGCAGCTTTGCGCCCGGCTTTATGGCTTTAAGAAGTGCCTCTGCAAGGCAAATATCAATCATCGATGCTTCATCGACGATAATAACGTTTTCTTCAAGCAGATTTTTTTCACATCTTATAAACTTAGGCTCGACGCCGTCATTGTACTCCATTTCAAGTAAACGGTGTACGGTTTTTGCCTCACAGCTCGTTGCCTCTGACATTCTTTTGGCTGCTCTGCCCGTGGGGGCTGCAAGGGCTATCTTATAGCCAATTTTTTCAAATATACTTATTGCGGCTTTTATAACTGTCGTTTTGCCCGTACCGGGACCGCCCGTCAGTACCATAACACCGCTGTTAACAGCTGAGGCTATCGCCTCTCTTTGCTTCGGGGCATATTTTATACCTTCCGTAAGCTCGATATTGTTTATCGTACGGTTTACGTCGCTTATACCGTACGCTATATTTTTTTCTTCAAGAAGCTTTAATTTTTCGCAAACGTATTTTTCAGCATCGTAAAATTTGCGAAGATATATACATTTTCTGTCAGCAAGCCGCTTTTTGCATACAGTACCGTTTTTAATAAGCTCATCAAGTATATCCGACAGCGGTTCTTTGTCCATACCAAGTATCTGAACTGCTGCGCCGAGAAGCTTTTCTTCCGGAATGTAAGTGTGTCCGTTCTGATTTGCGTTATGCAAAAGTATATACTTCAAAGCCGCTTCAACACGCTCAAGGCAGTCCTTTTTCATACCGAGATCCTTGGCTATCTTATCGCAATCTGAAAATCCCACGCCGTATATTTCATCGCTGAGTACGTACGGATTTTGTTTTATAACGCTGACGGCAGAGCCGCCGAAGCGTTTGAAAATACGCACGGCTGTTGATGGCGAAAAATATTCACTGCAGAACGTCATAACGGAGCGCATACCGTGTTGACGCTTGAAGTCATCGCTTATCTGCTCTGCCTTCGCGGCTGATATACCTTTTATGTCCGTCAGCCATTCGGGATGATTTTCTATAACGTCAAACGATTCCGTTCCGAACTGCTCAACGATCTTACGTGCCACAGCCTTTCCGACACCCTTGATCGAATTTGACGCAAGGTATTTAAGTATCGTGCCTTCCGTTGACGGAAGCTCCTTTTCGTAATACTCCACCTTGAACTGACGACCAAACTGCGGATGCACGGTAAATGTGCCGTAAGCCTTTATCGTTTCGCCTTCTGCGATGTACGGAAGTATGCCGACGATCGTCAGAAATTCCGCTTCGCCGACAGAAAGCTCGGCAACGCTGTAGCCGTTTTCTGCGTTTTGATATATAACTCTCTCGACGGTTCCTTCCGTCATTTCCATATTGTCTAAAACGGGCAAACCGTCTCACCTCCACAAATTTCAGAAACTCGATAACGGTGCAAAAAATACCGTAAACACAGAATACTGAAAGTAAAATGTCACATATAACAGAACAGAACATATATTTCTCCAAAATCAGATTTTGATATCAATATATGTTCTCTGTTTTATTGTGGTTAAATTAAATTTTTAAGTGTGTCTGCTAAATCTCTTTCTTCCCAAGGAGCCGAAACATCCTCACGTCCCATGTGACCGTATGCTGAAAGCGGTGAGTAAATAGGACGGCGAAGATCAAACTTCTTGATTATCGCCGCAGGTCTGAAATCAAACGACTTCATTACCGCATCATAAATTTTAGCCTCGTCAACCTTTGCAGTACCAAATGTTTCGATAAGCACGGACAAAGGCTTTGCAACGCCTATTGCGTATGCTATCTGAACCTCGCACTTTGCGCAAAGTCCTGCCGCAACGATGTTCTTTGCAACATATCTTGCGGCATATGCGGCACTTCTGTCAACCTTTGTGGGGTCTTTGCCCGAAAAAGCTCCGCCGCCGTGACGTGAATAACCGCCGTATGTATCAACGATTATCTTTCTGCCCGTAAGACCGCTGTCACCCTGAGGACCGCCGATAACAAATCTTCCCGTGGGGTTAACGTATATTTTCGTATTCTCATCCATAAGCTCGGAGGGAATAATGGGGTTTATAACGTATTTTATAACGTCTTCTTTTATTACTTCAACGGATGTGTTTTCGTCATGCTGTGAGGAAACGACGATCGCATCGATTCTGACCGGCTTGCCGTCATTGTATTCAACAGTTACCTGCGTTTTACCGTCGGGACGGAGATAGGAAAGTGTACCTTCCTTTCTTACCTCAGTAAGCTTTTTTGCAAGCTTGTGGGCAAGTGAGATGGGAAGCGGCATAAGCTCAGGTGTTTCATCGCACGCAAAGCCGAATACCATACCCTGGTCGCCTGCACCCGTGTCAAGACCGTCTGTCATCTCACCCTGCTTTGCTTCGTAAGCCTTGTCAACACCCATAGCAATATCGGGCGACTGACCGTGTATGCAGTTGATAACGGCGCATGTGTCGCAGTCAAAGCCGTACTTTGCACGTGTGTAACCTATTTCTCTTATTTTTTCTCTTGCTATGCTCTGAACGTCTATCACAGCATTTGTGGTAATTTCACCCATTACCATTAAAAGTCCGGTTGTTGCGGTACATTCACATGCAACACGAGCTGTAGGATCCTTTTCAAGGATCGCATCAAGCACGGCATCGGAAATGCCGTCGCATATTTTATCGGGATGTCCCTCAGTTACTGATTCAGATGTAAAAAACTCTCTCATTTATATATCCTCTTATATTTATGCAAAATAATTACGAATAGCATCAACAACTCCGCCTTCTGCTAAAAAATCCAATCCGGAAATAACGCCTGTCGATATCAAAGTCATAATGGCACCTGCAATAAGTATTCCCGCCAAGCAACACAATAATGATCTCTTAAAATTCATATCTGTCACTGCTGCGACAAGTGCACCAGTCCAGGCTCCCGTCATAGGAAGCGGAATTGCCACAAAAAGTATAAGACCGAAAATTCCGTATCTGTTTACTTTGTCTTTGTTTTTATCAGCCTTACTTTGGATCCATTTTGAAAGCTTATTGAATAGCTTAATTTTGGAGTCTCCCATCCATTTTATAATCTTTTTTATAAGTAACAAAATAAACGGCACTGGAATAAAGTTACCTATACAACAAAGAATATAACATATATACCATTCAAAATCAAATACTCCGATGCCGATAGGTATCGCGAGTCTTAATTCAGATATAGGAACCATAGAAAGGCCGAACATTGTTAAATATTTTAACCAAACTGCCACAAATAACCTCTGAAAATTACGTATTTTATATTATTATAGAATATTATATATATTAATGCAATATATTATTTGTAAATTATTTAGCTTCAAATCTTGCAAAAAGCGGTTTTATACTTTTATAAAGTACAGCGGCAATTATAACACAAATTACACCCTTTACAAAATTGAACGGAACGTTGAAGATAAGAAGAGCTTCAAATAAAGAATTGACTGAGGAATTGAGTTCAGCATACATTCCGATTATAGCATCAATGGGAAGCATTTTTGAATACACAGGATAGGTTATGTAATAGTTAACGGGAAGACTCACAAGTGCCATTGCCATTGATCCCGTAACACCTGAAACGACAAGTGAGAATTTTTTCTCTTTTAAAAATCTGAAAATATATCCTGTTGTAAGTACAAATACCGCGCCTAAAATAAAGTTGGCAACCTCTCCGATACCGCCCGTCGTTGTGACAATAAGATGTACTGCATTTTTTATAAGACACACTAAAACACCGGATGCGGGTGAAATTGCAATAGCGGCAAAAACACCGGGTAATTCCGAAAAATCGAATTTTATAAATCCGGGAATAAACGGCGTTGAAAATTCAAACATCATAAGAATTGATGCAAGTGCGCCAAGCATAGCGGTCGTTGTAAGGTTCAGTACGGAATTTTTGTTTTTCATAATAGTTCTCCATATAAATATCGGCACGTATTTGTAATTTATATATTATATTCGCAAAAATGGGCATCTCGGATGTCCGTTTTATTTATTTCATTCGATGCGGTGACTTGTTTGTAAACGGTTTTCGCTCGTTCTTTCAGGGCGGCACAATTCACATTTGTGAATTTGACGGATGCGCACAGGATATTATACTTTTAAAAAACAGTTTTATATGCGCACCGCCGGTTTCGCATTCTGCGAAACGTGCCGCCCCTGAAAAGAACATTTTAAATAATAGATAAATTACGTGACACATGCCTATTCACTTTCCACTCTTACCTATTACTTAAACAAAAGCCCCTCGGTAAAATACCGAGGGGCTTGTTATGTCGGATATATCACGGCGCAAAACACCATGCACTCTGACTTAATCATTTTCTCTCATCCGGACTTTACCGTCGGCACAGGAATCTCACCTGTTCGGCACACATTTCTGTGTGTTAGCGGGCTTTACCGCCGGTTTGGAATCTCACCTAACACGATCACTCGTGTCCCTCGAAAACAATCAATATTAAATTTTGAGTTTAATTACTCGATGATTTCAGAAACGACGCCTGAACCAACTGTTCTACCACCCTCACGGATAGCGAAACGGAGACCCTTTTCAATAGCGATAGGTGTGATAAGCTCAACAGTCATATCAACGTTATCGCCGGGGCGGCACATTTCAACGTCAGCGGGAAGACCGATAACGCCTGTAACGTCAGTTGTTCTGAAGTAGAACTGAGGTCTGTAGCCGGGGAAGAAGGGCTTTTGACGGCCGCCTTCTTTTTCTGTAAGAACGTAAACCTGACCTACAAACTTTGTGTGAGGCTGAATGGAGCCGGGCTTACAGATAACCTGACCTCTTTCGATCTCGTTCTTCTGGATACCACGGAGAAGAAGACCGATATTGTCACCTGCCTGAGCAGAATCAAGAAGCTTTCTGAACATTTCAACGCCTGTAACAACTGTCTGTCTCTTTTCGTCGGAAAGACCAACGATTTCAACAGTATCAGACATGTTTACGATACCTCTTTCAACTCTACCTGTAGCAACTGTACCACGACCTGTGATGGAGAATACGTCCTCGACAGGCATAAGGAAGGGCATGTCGGACATTCTGTCAGGTGTAGGAATGAACGCGTCAACTTCGTTCATAAGTTCGAAGATAGGAGCGTAGCAAGCGTCGTTCATATCTGTGGAAGCAGATTCGAGAGCGTCTCTTGCGGAACCTCTGATGATAGGTGTATCATCGCCCGGGAAGTCGTACTCGTTAAGGAGTTCACGAATTTCCATCTCAACGAGGTCGAGAAGTTCGGGGTCGTCAACGAGGTCGCACTTGTTCATGAATACAACGATTGCAGGAACGCCAACCTGACGAGCGAGAAGGATGTGCTCACGTGTCTGCTGCATAGGACCGTCTGTACCTGCAACAACGAGGATAGCACCGTCCATCTGAGCTGCACCTGTGATCATGTTCTTAACATAGTCAGCGTGTCCGGGGCAGTCAACGTGTGCGTAGTGACGTGTGTCTGTTTCGTACTCAACGTGTCTTGTGTTGATTGTGATACCTCTTGCTCTTTCTTCGGGAGCGTTGTCGATCTGGTCATAAGCCAAGAACTCGATGTTACCGTTCTTCAAAGAAAGTGTCTTTGTGATAGCTGCTGTGAGCGTTGTCTTACCATGGTCAACGTGGCCGATAGTACCAATGTTAACATGGTCTTTTGTTCTGTCAAACTTTTGCTTTGCCATTGGTTTTTCCTCCTAAAATATGAAACAATGTTTCAAAAATTTTTAATTTTATTGCTTAGCTCTTCCGGAAATAATAGCTTCCTGAATGCTCTTGGGAACTTCTGTGAAGTGGCTGGGCTCCATAGAGTACATACCTCTACCCTGTGTACGGGAACGGAGCTCAGTTGCGTAACCGAACATTTCCGCAAGCGGAACCATAGCGGTTATCTGCGATGCGCCTGTCATGTTATCCATGGACTGGATAGCACCACGGCGGGAGTTAAGGTCACCGATAACATCACCGAGGTAATCATCGGGAGTTACAACAACAACCTTCATGATCGGCTCTGTAAGCACGGGGTCTGCCTTACGCATACCTTCCTTGAGCGCCATAGAACCTGCGATCTTGAACGCCATTTCGGATGAGTCAACTTCGTGGTAAGAACCGCCTGTAAGCGTTACCTTAACGTCAACTACATCGTAGCCTGCAAGGATACCGGACTGCATTGCGCCCTGGATACCTGCGTCAACAGCGGGAATGTATTCCTTGGGAATATCACCGCCGACAACCTTGTTTTCAAACAAGTAGCCTGCACCGGGTTCGTTAGGCTCAATAGTGATCTTAACGTGACCGTACTGACCTTTACCACCGGACTGACGTGCATATTTCATATCGACATCGGCGCTCTTTCTGATTGTTTCCTTGTAAGAAACCTGAGGCTTACCGATGTTTGCTTCAACCTTAAACTCACGAAGAAGTCTGTCAACAATGATTTCAAGGTGAAGCTCACCCATACCTGCGATGATAGTCTGAGCTGTATCCTCGTCTGTATAGGTACGGAATGTCGGGTCTTCTTCAGCAAGCTTTGCCAAAGCAATACCCATCTTTTCCTGACCTGCCTTTGTCTTGGGCTCGATAGCAACTCTGATAACGGGTTCCGGGAACTCCATTGATTCGAGAATTACGGGATGAGCTTCATCACAAAGTGTGTCACCTGTTGTTGTATTCTTAACACCTACTACTGCGGCGATATCACCGGAGTAACAAATGTCGATATCCTGTCTGTCGTTAGCGTGCATCTGAAGAATTCTTCCGAAACGCTCACGGCCGTTCTTTGTTGAGTTGTAAACAGTTGTACCTGCTTCAACCTTACCTGAATAAACTCTGAAGAAGCAGAGCTTACCAACGAACGGGTCGGGCATGATCTTGAACGCAAGAGCAGAGAAAGGCTCGTTATCGTCAGAACGTCTCTCCTCTTCTTCCTCGGTATCAGGGTTGATACCCTTGATAGCAGGAACGTCAACAGGAGCAGGCATGTAGTCAA
Organism: Eubacteriales bacterium; assembly: GCA_045652135.1. Taxonomy (GTDB): domain Bacteria; phylum Bacillota; class Clostridia; order Oscillospirales; family CAG-272; genus RGIG7213. The sequence continues at coordinate 17,885 of JAZRTS010000113.1, forward strand.
CGATAGCGTCAAGGAGCTTCTGTACACCCTTGTTACGGTAAGAAGTACCGCAAACAACGGGAACCATTATATTGTCAATGGTAGCCTTACGGATAGCAGCCTTGATCTCCTCAGTGGAGAGTTCTTCACCTGCGAAATATTTTTCAAGAAGAGCATCGTCACTCTCAGCAACAGCTTCGATCATAGCAGCACGATATTCCTCTGCCTTCTCAAGCATATCTGCCGGAATGGGTTCTACTCTCATATCCTTACCAAGATCATCATAGTAGATGTGCGCCTCCATAGTTACGAGGTCGATGATGCCGCGGAAATACTCCTCAGCTCCGATAGGAAGCTGGATCGGCACTGCGTTTGCCTTAAGACGCTCACGCATCATATCAACTACGCGGTAGAAGTCCGCACC
>JAZRTS010000114.1:0-8709 GCA_045652135.1 Eubacteriales bacterium
AATGTGTCAGCACCAACGCTTTTTGCCCCTTCTGCACCTTCGCTGAAAGATCCGCATACAATAACGGCTTTTTCTACCTTATTATTGGGATTTGAATATACAGGACAAGGGCAGTTCGTTATTTTTTTTACCGCTTCAACAACATTATCAAATGGTACGGGGACAGAATATGTACCGACGTAACCTATTGCATCACCCTCGAATACGAACGGTTCGATCTTATCAAAGCCAAGTCTTTTAGCAGTAAACATATTAATGCCGTGAACTGATGCATCAAGTCTTGTGTGAAAGCTCATAAGCGCAATATTTTCTTTTACTGCGTAAAGAGCACGATCGGAAACAGCATCGTCGCCCGTAAGGCTTGAAAGAGGCTTGAAAATAAGCGGATGGTGTGCCACTACCGTGTCAAAACCGTTTTCCTTTGCATATTTCAGCACGTTCATTGTTATGTCCAGGCATATAAGTACCTTTTTGCTTTCGTGTAACTTATCGGGTAAAACCGATAATCCGTCATTATCCCAAGTGCAGCATAGCGACTTAGGTAATATTTCCTCTATCTTTTCATAAAGCTTTGTTGTAAGCATAAAAAACTCCTTAAAAGTGATAAATCATTATACAATAGAAATTACAATATTTCAACTGTTTATTTAACTTTATTTCAGATTCACGATGGAAATCTGTTGTGTCGTTTCTTTTGATAAGAATGGACATTGAATACAAATCGCTGTTTTGGTAAAATCACGGCTTATTATCCAATTTATTCACAAAATAGTGTTTGACAATTACATATATAATATAGTATAATACTATGAATAATAATGTTTTGGAGGGCGTATGCGTATTTTGGGAATTGACCCCGGCCTTGCCATTGTCGGCTACGGTATAGTTGATTATTACAGAAACAGTTTTCGTACGGTCGCATACGGCGCTATCGAAACTCCCGCGGGTATTGACGTTGAATTGCGTATTGAGAAAATTTATGATACGCTTATGGAGATAATTGACAAATATTCCCCCACTGATATGGCAATAGAGGAGCTGTTTTTCAACACAAACCAAAAAACTGCAATTGCTGTTGCCGAAGCAAGGGGCGCAATTTTACTCGCAGGTATAAAAAAGAAGCTTATGCTTTATGAGTATACGCCGCTTCAGGTAAAGCAGGCGGTAGTCGGTTACGGCAGAGCCGACAAACAACAGGTCATGGCTATGACTATGTCAATACTCAATCTCCAGAAAATGCCGAGGCTTGATGACACAGCAGATGCACTGGCGATTGCTATTTGCCACGCACACACGTGCGGCTCAGGTATCAAGCAATATTACAACGAAAAAAAGAAGAAATTACTTTAAGGTGAATTATGTTTTATTATATAAAGGGAACGCTTGTTTATACAGATTTTTCGTCTGCTGTCATTGACACAGGCGGTGTTGCTTACAAAATGACGGTCAGCACATCTACGCTCCAGCAGATATCATATCTTAAGAACGATGTTAAGCTTTATACATATATGGCGGTAAGAGAGGATGCAGTCGATCTTTTCGGATTTTATACGCTTGAGGAGCTTTCGCTGTTCAAGCTTCTGATAACCGTTTCAGGTGTCGGCCCGAAAGCGGCAATGGGCGTTCTTTCGGCATTTACCCCCGAAAGATTTGCCATTGTTGTCGGAAGCGAGGATGTCAAAGCACTTTCGAAGGCGAACGGAGTGGGTGCTAAAACTGCGGCAAGAATTATACTTGAACTCAAGGATAAGGTAGCAAAGGAAATGACTTCATCAAAGTCAGCACCTATTCAGGCAAGCGGTGATTTTGCCGATGCACAGAACGCCTTGATGGTGCTCGGTTACACGAAAGCAGAAGCCGTGAAAGCGCTTTCAGGCATCTCACCTGCACTTGCCCTTGAAGATATGATAAAAGAAGCACTTAAAAAGCTGATGAAATAAAGGATAAAATTATGCCCGATTACGAAGAATTTACAAGTGAGGACTTTGACACACGGCTTATCGATGTCGAATATTCGGCAGAGGATTCGGAAAATGAAGTTAATCTCCGTCCGCAGACGCTCGATGAATATATAGGACAGGCAAAGGTCAAGGAAAACCTCAGAATATATATAAATGCGGCAAAGTTCAGAGGCGACAGCCTTGACCATACACTGTTATACGGTCCTCCGGGACTTGGTAAAACAACCTTGTCGCAGATAATTGCAAACGAAATGAACACGTCTATCAGGGTAACATCAGGTCCTGCTATCGAAAAGCCCGGTGACCTTGCGGCACTTCTGACTAACCTCAATGAGGGCGACGTGCTGTTCATAGACGAAATACACAGACTCCCGAGAACCGTTGAGGAGATTTTATACCCTGCGATGGAGGATTTTTCCCTTGATATTATCATCGGCAAAGGTCCTGCGGCAAGAAGTATAAGAATGCCGCTTAAGCATTTTACGCTTATCGGGGCAACAACGAGGGCAGGGCAGCTTACAACACCGTTGCGTGACCGTTTTGGTGTCCTTATGCGTCTTGAGCTTTATACACACGATGAGCTTGCAACGATAGTAACAAGAAGCGCCGACATTCTCGGTATCAAAATTTCAAAAAGCGGTGCTGAGGAAATTGCAAAGCGCTCACGTGGAACACCGAGAATCGCCAACAGACTTTTAAAGCGTGTACGTGACTTTGCGCAGATAATGGGTGACGGTGAGATAACAAAGGAAATTGCTGACTATGCTTTGAAACAGCTTGAAATAGATGAGCTTGGACTTGACGGCACGGACCGTAAGATGCTCACGACAATAATTAAATTTTATGACGGAGGTCCTGTAGGACTCGAAACACTTGCCGCAACCGTCGGCGAGGAATCCGTAACACTTGAGGATGTTTACGAGCCGTATCTGATGCAGATAGGATTTTTAAACAGAACCCCCAGAGGAAGATGTGTCACAAAGGCGGCGTACGAACATTTAAAAATGTCTATGCCCGAAAGACAGACGAAAAACGGTATTTTTAGTGAGAGTGGTGAAAACTGATGTTTGTATCGGATAATTGGAAAGATTATGAGCTTATAGATGCTTCTGACGGCGAAAGACTTGAAAGATGGGGAAAATATATACTTATCCGTCCCGATCCGCAGATAATCTGGAAAGGGAAAAAGACGAGCCCTCTGTGGAAGCGTGCCGATGCTATTTACAGACGTGAATCAAGCGGCGGCGGCAAGTGGGTAAAATGCGATGTTCCCGAATCGTGGACGATAAATTACGGTAATCTGCGTTTTCTTATAAAGCCGATGGGATTTAAGCATACCGGAGTTTTTCCGGAGCAAGCCGTGAACTGGGATTGGTTTTCGAAGATTTTGTCCGATAACGGCGGCGGCAGAGTTTTGAATCTGTTTGCTTACACGGGAGGAGCTACTATCGCCGCATCAAGCGCAGGTGCCGCTGTGTGCCACGTTGATGCATCTAAGGGAATGACAGCACAAGCAAAGCAGAATGCGGCCTTGTCCGGATTTGAAAAAAATCCCATAAGATATATAGTTGATGATTGCATGAAATTTATTGAGCGTGAGATAAGACGCGGTAACTCATATGAGGGAATAATCATGGACCCGCCTTCTTACGGCAGAGGTCCGGGCGGAGAGGTCTGGAAGCTTGAAGAATGTGTTGATGAGCTTATTTCAAGAGCATCGCTCCTTCTTTCGGATAAACCGCTTTTCTTCCTTGTCAATTCATATACGACGGGACTTTCTCCGTCAACGGTCGGCTATATGCTTAATACAGGTATAAAAAAGAAGCTCGGTGGCACGGTTATATGTGATGAGGTCGGTCTTCCCGTAAGCACTACGGGCGGATTTTTACCTTGCGGTTCGGCTTCAAGATGGTATAAATAAAGGCAGAAATTATTGATGGATGTAATAAAGATCAAAAACCTTTCCTTTTCATATAAAGATGGCGACGACAAGCTCATACCTGTTTTGAAAAACATAGATATGACAATCAAACAGGGAGAGTTTGTTGCTGTACTCGGTCATAACGGAAGCGGTAAATCGACTTTGGCGAAGCTTATCAATATGATATTGACGGAGGAATCGGGTAAGTTTACAGGCGAGCTTTCTGTTTGCGGGAAAAATATAACAGATGATATAACGGAGGATGAAATATACGATATCCGCCGTCATATAGGAATGGTGCATCAGAATCCCGACAACCAGATAGTTGCAACAACTGTTGAAGAAGATGTTGCGTTCGGTCCTGAAAATCTCGGTATTCCGAGAGAAGAAATAAGAAAGCGCGTTGATGAAGCGCTTGAAGATGTCGGTATGACCGAATATATGCATCACGCACCGCACAGACTGTCGGGCGGACAGAAGCAGCGTGTTGCGATTGCAGGTATAATTGCCATGCAACCTGAGGTCATAATATTTGACGAATCAACCGCAATGCTTGATCCGCACGGACGCCGTGAGGTTATGAAAACTATAAAAGAACTTAATGCGCTCGGAAAGACTATACTTTTGATAACTCACTATATGGACGAAGCGGCAGAGGCTGACAGAATAATCGTTCTTAATGACGGACAGATATACAAAACAGGTACACCTGATGAGATATTTTCAGATCCTGAACCGTTAAGACGCGTGCGCCTTGATGTACCGCAGGTAACGGAGCTTTTCACGCTTCTCAGAAATGCGGGACTTCCCATTGAAAATATCCCGATGACGACCGATGACGGTGCAGAACTTCTGAAAACGATATTTGAAAAGAAAAGAGGGGGAAAATAAATGCCTCTTTCACTTGAAAACGTATCATATATATATGGTGAGCGCACACCGTTTGAACACAAAGCGCTTAATAATTTGAATTTAACATTCAAAGACGGCATGATAACAGGACTGATGGGACACACAGGTTCAGGTAAGTCCACTGTCGCACAGATGCTTAACGGACTTCTCAAACCGGCTGCTGGGCGTGTGCTTCTTGACGGATGTGATATAAACGAATCGAAAAAGTCAAGATATGAAGCCAAGTTCAAGGTAGGGCTTGTATTTCAGTATCCCGAATATCAGCTTTTCAAGGAAAGTGTGTGGGAAGATATCGCATACGGTCCGAGAAATATGAAGCTCTCGGAGGACGAAGTTAAAAAGCGTGTAAAAGAAGCCGCAGAGCTTGTGGGACTTACACGGCAAATGCTTGAAAAATCCCCATTTGAGCTTTCGGGAGGACAGAAAAGACGTGCCGCCATTGCGGGAATAATTGCCATGAAGCCCCGTTTTCTGGTTCTTGATGAGCCTGCCGCAGGACTTGACCCGGCAGGACGTGACGATATACTGTCACAGATATGTCAGTATAAAAATTCCGAAAATTCTTCCGTTATCATTATCAGCCACAGTATGGAAGATATGGCGAAATACTGTGATGAAATAGCTGTTATGGATGACGGTGCGCTTTGTATGTACGGAACACCCGACGATGTCTTTTCGCAGAGTGCAAAACTGAAAAATGCAGGATTGAACGTTCCTCAAATTACAGAGCTTATGGAAAAATTATATAACTGCGGAATCGATGTTTCTCCCAATGTATATACGGTGGAAAATGCCGCAGAGCAGCTTATAAAACTTTACAGTAAGGTTTGAAATGATAAATGATATAACACTCGGTCAGTATTTTCCGGGGAATTCTGTTATTCACCGTGCTGACCCACGAATGAAACTGATAATTGCATTTATAATGATTGGTGCGATATTTACGGCATCATCACTTATAAGCTTTGCGCTTCTTGCGCTCGTTGTGATACTTTTTACCTTTATTTCTGAAATATCACCTTTGGTAGTTTTGAAAGGTATGAAACCCGTTTTGTTTATACTTTTGTTCACCGCGGTAATACAGGTATTTCTGACGAGAACGGGAACTCTCATTGCCGAATGGTGGATATTCAAAATATATTCCGACGGCTTGATGATGGCGTTCAAGATGATGTGCAGAATAGCGTTGCTTGTTGCTTCAACAAGCTTACTGCTTTCTTACACTACATCCCCGATAGCGCTTACAGACGGAATTGAAGGGCTTTTGAGTCCTTTGAAAAAGCTCGGACTTAACACGCATGATTTTGCGATGATGATGTCGATAGCTATGCGCTTTATACCTACTATAATAGAGGAAACGGACAAGATAATGTCAGCGCAAAAAGCAAGAGGAACAGACTTTTCATCGGGAGGACTTATAAAGCGTGCCAAGGCTATGATCCCGATATTCATTCCGCTTCTGGCATCTGAAATAAGACGCGCTGATGAGCTTTCTTGTGCTATGATCTGCCGTTGCTACAGAGGCGGAGAGGGAAGAACTAAACTTAAAGAACTTAAGATAACAGCGAAAGATATAGTTCTTCTTTTCGTGTGCATCGGTATACTTACACTCGTTATTACAGCCAATATTTTAACTGCACAGTTTGGATTGCCGATATGAAGTATCTTTTGAAAATGTCATATCTCGGATGCGATTATCATGGTTTTCAGATACAAGATAACGCAAAGACGATTGCGGGAACGCTTAAAAAAAGCTGTGAGACCTTGTTTGATGCTCCTTGCACGATACAAGGCTGCAGCAGAACGGATACTGGTGTGCATGCGCTTGTCTACTTTGCCACGTGTGAGGTGAAGGACGGAAATCTTGTTCCGTATGAAAGGATTCCGTATGCTTTAAACCACCTTTTACCAAGTGACATCTCAGTGAGTGAATGTTACAACGTTCCGGATGATTTTAATCCAAGGCATACAGAATACAAAGAGTATAAATACATTGTACACAATTCACCGTTCAAAGATCCGTTTTTGCATAAGCGCGCGGTGAGGATTCCCGATAAAATTGATGAAAAGCTACTTGATAAGGAAGCAAAAGCTTTCATCGGAACACACGATTTTTCATCATTTATGGCAACGGGCTCGCCTGTTAATACCACTGTACGTACAATAAAATATTTCAATGTTGAGCGTGACGGTGACAAGGTCATATTTTCAGTTGCCGCAGACGGTTTTTTGTACAATATGGTGCGGATAATGGTAGGAACGCTTCTTGATATTTCAAAAGGAAAAACGGAAACCGGGAAAATTTTGGAGATCATAGAAAAAAAAGATCGGAAAGCGGCAGGCGTTACAGCGCCGCCTGACGGACTTTATCTTTCAAAGGTAGTTTATAAATAGAATTTTTTGCCGTTTGGAGTTGATAATTTGAAAAGAAAAGAAAGGCAAAATATAACTGAAGAAGATATTATTGATGTAAACAGCGACGGACTTCCCAAAAATTCAAGATCGGGAGGACCTGAGCTTGATATATACGATGACGTTGAAGAAGTAAAGCTGAATGAGTATTACGTAGGTATTGCTTACAGATTGAGGATTGCAAAATTCCTTTCGTTCACTTTGCTTATCGTTTTCGTACTTTGTATGCTTACGGCTTTTTCTGACGATATTACTACTGAAAAGTTTAGGTATCTTATGAAGGATATGAATATTGACGTACCTATAACTCCTTCAGATTTCGGTAATATTTCTTATACGGAAGATCCCGAAGCGGTATTTGGAATATTCAAAAACGACATCGTAAGCGTCGGGCGCCACAAGGTCGAAGTGGTGGATACGGCAGGAAATATCGTTTTGAACAGCGATATAAGCTACGTAAAGCCTCGTATATCCATCGGAGAAAAATACTTCCTTATCTATGACCTTGCAGGATATGATTTTTCAGTATATAACTCGTTTTCACTGTTATACAGTGAAAAGCTCAATTACCCTATATCACACGCTTATATGAGCGATGACGGACGAGTGCTCATTATAACAAAAAGCGACGATTACCGTTGCGTTGCAATTATGTATAACAAGGACTACGAACAGGCATATACATGGAAAACGAACGATAAGTATGTATTTGACGGAGTGCTTCGTTCAGACGGTTCTTTTACGCTTTTGTGTGCTTCGGTATCAGACGGATCATTTGACTGTGTAACAGTTGATGGAAATATGAAGCAAGATGACGTAACGGTATCTCCCGTGAAAAAAGACACGATGGGATTATGCTTCGGTGAATTTGAAAGCGGAAAGCGCGTTATCTTCTGTACTGAAGGTATAATATTCGAAGATGAAAATAAAGACGTCATTTCAAAAATAAATTACAGTTCTGACGTTTGCGTTTTGACGGATTATACGGAAAAATATGCGCTGAATATTATGGATACGTCAAGTCTGGGTACTGAAAACATACTCAACGTATTTTCGGAAAATGGTGAAAATATACTTTCATTACCTGTTGACGAGCATCCGTTGTCCGTATATTTTTACGGCGAGGAGGTATATATTATGTATACCGACGGAATTGTGCGTATCAATATAAATGATGGCAAAAAAGTAAAATATAAAAGCGACAGCGTAATAAATTCGCTTTTACAGACCGAAAACGGGATTATACTCGCAACAGGAAAAACGCGTGCATATCCGCTTGACGGCTCTGAATTTAATTAAAATACAATTATTAAAAGGAGAAGTGTTATTATGTGTTATTTAATTGACCTTATCTTTGTGCTTCTTATAGGCGTATCCGCATATCTTGGATACAAAAGAGGCTTTATTAAAACGTTTGTAAGTCTTGTTGTTAAACTTTTTTCGTTTATTCTTGCGTTGCTGTTTGCTTCACCCGTATCACTTTTATTCGCAGATAAGATACTT
>JAZRTS010000115.1:0-1535 GCA_045652135.1 Eubacteriales bacterium
AGCATCTGTTTCAGCTTCCGTAACCGCTTCTGTAACAGCATCCGTAACCGCATCTGTTTCAGCATCCGTAACAGCTGACGTATCCGTTGAGATAGGTTTGCTTTCGGGGGAGGTTGTTACGTCGTCATTACCCACACACGATGCGGCACTTAAAAGAATAGCCGCTGAAAGAAGTAAAACTGCTAATTTTTTCATTTTATATCTCCTTAAAAATCAAGTGTATCTGCGTTTTTTCTGTACTAATATTTAATTTTCTCAATCAATGATGAAAAACTCACCGAGTATATCATCCGTAGTGTTTTCGATGTACGAGAATACGCAAGCATATGCCAGATATTCATTTGACTTTATGCAAAACATTGTTTCATAAGTCGGAACATCGTTTATTTCAACGTATATATCCATTCCTCTGAATGTTTCGCCGCCTATTTTAACGTCACGAAGCTCATACTTGAAGTTTGTACCACCACTATTTACAAATAACGATTCCATTTCACCGACGATGTCGGTAAACACCTCGTCCATATCTGTCAAAAGTACGGTAAGATCCGTACACTTTTCAAGACAAAGATTTATTTTGGCTGATGTTGACTCATTCAACGCATACATATCGTAAAATATGGTTGAGTTCTTCACCTGTTCAAGATAATCTTCATCAAAATAAGAATGGGCAATACCGTTTAACTGCGCTATCTGTTCTTGATTATAGAATACCCAACCGTCACCGAGCGTACAGCCGATGCCGATAAAATCATTTTTGTATGTGTTGCCGTTTACATTTCCGAGCGAAAGGTCTTTTTCTTCCTCTGTAACAGCATCTGTTTCAGCTTCCGTTTCCGCATCTGTAACAGCCGACGTATCCGTTGATATAGGCTTGCTTTCGGGGGAGGTTGTCACGTCATCATTACCCGAACACGCTGCGGCACTTAAAAGAATAGCCGCTGAAAGAAGTAAAACTGCTAATGTTTTCATTTTTATATTTCCTTATAAAGTGTTTTTCCTGCATAGGAATATGCAAACTTGTCACATTCATCACGGTCACCGCACAAAGCAAGCGGGGCGGTGATGTATGCAAGCTGTTCATTTAAAAGGTCACATTCGCCCTTTTCGAGTTTTACAAAGCCGTAGCCGTACTTGTCAGCCTGTTCTTCGACGTCCTCGTAAAGATAGTCTGAAACACCGACAGGCACAGGCATATCGTTTTCGTCAACCTTTGCAAATTTACGTGTGTTCGACACGGTATTTACAAAGTCAAAATCACGCGCTTCGGGGTATGTAAGAGGTGTACTTTCGGTACACTCCTTTATTTTTTTTATATATTCCTTACTTGTACCGCAGCAGCCGCCGAGGATTCCTATACCGTTTTTAAGTGCTTCGGGAATAAAGGAGGCAAACTGTCCAACCGTCAGGTCAAAGCCGCCGTCATCCTTAGGAAGTCCTGCGTTGGGCTTTGCGATAAGCTCAATACCCATCGTGCGTGCGTACGGCGACACCTTTTTAAGAATATCGATTATGAGGTCGGGGCCGAACGAGCA
>JAZRTS010000116.1:0-1897 GCA_045652135.1 Eubacteriales bacterium
AGAGTATGATTTCGTGGGACGGGGACGCTGAACCGTTCAAGATAATCAGGCGGATATGGGGCGACGAAACAGCCGCTAAAATCGTAAGACTTCCATAACAATTCTATAACAATGTTATAACGGTGTTATACGATGTTAATAACAACGGAATAACTATAAGAGAAGAGAATAGAAGAGAATAGAAGAAAAGAGAATATATATATCGCTTAATAAATTAAGCTCGTATAAAATCGCCCCCTGTTCAGGGGCAAAAATCAAAAAAACTATGGCAAAAAAGAATTTCAAAATCAGAGCAAAGTTCGTATTCGACGGACAGGTAATCATCAGGGCAAACAATAGACAAGAGGCTGAGGCGGCAGCTGAAAAATATATCGCCGCACAGCTCGGGAACGTTCAGCCGCTCGATGAATGTGTACAGGATTGGGATTTCAGCGTGAAATCTTCGACAGTTGTAAACCGTAAGCGTGAGGAGGCAGGACTATGACAACAGTAAGCAGTGAACAGTATGAGAGCTTGAAAAAGAAGCTCCGCAAGTTACAGGCTCTTGCCGAACAGGGTTATAGGGGCGAGGCTGAAAACGCCCGCCGAGCAATCGAAAGAATCTGCGAACAGTACGGGTTGAAGATTGAAGACATCTTGGATATCGAAACCAAACACCGATACACGTTCGAGATAGGACGTGCAAAGGAAATGATGAACTTGTTTATCCGCTGCCTGTCGGCGGTCTGCGATACAACCGATATGGACTATTGGAAGCCTACACGGTCGTCGATAAAAGTTGAGCTTACAGCCCTGCAATATGCCGAGGTTTCAAGCCTGTTCGGGTGGCATAAGGAGAACTACAAACGTGAGTTGGAGGAGTTCGAGCGGTCGTTTATGAGTGCGTATATCGGGAAACACAACCTGTATTTCGACGAAGAACGAAACTACAAGGGGGACGACGAGGAACTGACAGAGGAAGACATAGCCCGCATTCGCCGTGTATTGAAAATGCGTGAGGCTATGAGCGATAACACTTACCACAAACTGTTGGAGGGCTGATTATGGGGACACCGAAAGGAAACGGGCTCGTCGAAATTACAGGCGAGAACAGGCAACAGGATAAAGGGTGGTTCTGTATGGACTTGGTTCGCTTCCTTACAGATGAAGAAAACGGCGACGGTGATTTTTGGCACCAACGATTTGTCGAAGCTAAAGCGGGGAACTGCGCATATAAAGACAAATGCCCTCGGTATGCAAGAACAATCGAAAAACACGGGAAACGCCCTGTACAGTTGAACTTATTTTGAAACAAATTAGATGAAATGAAGAAAGAGCATATTTATCGGGTGGCTTTCAATGAGCCGCCCATTCAGGACGACGACCGCACGGAGTTTTTCTTTACCTCCCAGTCGGCGATATATGAGGAGTTCACGCCTGATCAGGTGGGCTGCAAGGTTACACGCCTTTGGAATATCGGCGTATCAGGGGGAACTCCCTACGAGGGGGCGAAATGTAAAATCACTCGTGAACCCCTGCGGAGTAAGAGCCAAAATAAACCGATTTAAGCCGTTTCGAGTGTTTGGATAATAAAACCCTCACTCGACGAAAGAAAAGGATACAGCGGGGCTAAAACGGGGCGTTTGCGATTATATTGTAATCAGGTTTTCAGTCCTACCTCGATTTTGTCCTGTTTCCGTTCGGCTTACGGGGGCGTTTCAGGAGGAACAGGCAACGACACGCAGAAACCGCCCAAATTCAGGCGAACGGGAGCGGAGATAATAACTTGCCCTATGAAAACATTTGAAGCCGACAGACGGCGATTTCGAGAAAAATAACGTAATTTTGCAACATCAAAAGCAGCAAGAGTATGACAAATGAAGAATTGCAGGAGATTATGAACAACCCAAACGGTATA
>JAZRTS010000117.1:0-10035 GCA_045652135.1 Eubacteriales bacterium
CCGTGCACGTCTTTTATAAAATAGCCTATCAGCAAAATTAAAGCAACAACACCGATGGCACAGAGGACGATCCCCTCTGCGTGCCCCCACATCGCATAACGACCCCCAAAAATAATACCGAAACCAAGAAAACTAACAACAAATGTCAGAAAATAAAGAAGTACAGATGCACGAATATCTGCCTTCGTCAAAAAATCAAGCTTAGACTCTATCATCTTTTTCGTAATAATATTCTTCGTTTGTTTTTCCATTTCGCTCACTCCTTACACCGCTGTCATTTTATCACAAAAAGCAATACCTTGTCAATAGCATTGACCGCCGACGGAAACCCATCGGCGGTCAATTAAATTTTAAAGCTCTGTAGGGCTGTTCTGCACCACTTCAGATGTCTCAAGTTCAGAATCACACGGAAGCTTTTTGAGCTTAAAGTGTGCGTGAATACCAAGTCCGAGGCTGACAAGTACCCAGATGTGGAACACGATATCCACTATCATATCCGCACTTATTCCGAAATACAAGAACAGCGTCACAGTATCAAGCGCAAAGAAGATAAGGGCAAAAATAAGCCATCCGACTCTGTTCTTTTTCGAAAAGAGATATGCCAGAAGGTACATAACGATGATAACAGCAGCGATGGCAAGCATCACCCAATATACCGCTTCGGGCAAAAATTCATACACTTCCATCCCCTCGTAATATGTCAAAGGATACTTTCCGCAAAGAAATTTTCCGAGGTCAACCAGCATATAAGGAACTGTTGCCGAGAAAAGAAAATAAGTAAAGCTGTTCCAAGTCAAAAGAACGATATTTATCACCGAAAATATAACGACAAAAAGCAAATTGTTTCTTGAGTTGTTATATCTTTTTTCAAGTGTCATACGTTCAAGTGAATAATCCGTAAGTGATTGATTTTGCATATTACCTCTCCTTTATTTTTATATTTAAAACACTCTTTTTGAGTATACTCAACTAAAAGTACATCAATATTTATCACGCAAAAATTCTATCAGCATGACCCAAAGCGGTGACTGTGCAATCGACAAAGCAACCGTCAAAACCGTCTGAAGCGTCCACGTTTTTTTGGTATAGTCAAGCTTTTTGGCCTCCTTATTATTAAAGAAGAACAGAAGGCTCAAGGCGCAAAGAGCCAAAAAGACCACCGCAAGACAAAACGGAATAAACCTCGGATATTTGATGTTATCGTGAAACATAGCTTCGGCCAATGCATTACCAAACAAATGAAGCGCACACACACCGCCGACACTCAAAAAAATTGAATACGCTACAGTAAATACCGAAATTATAAGCACTTTTAATTTTTTCATTTTATATCCTCCGATTTTCTCTATAAGGAAAACCTGCCTTACTTAAAGTAGGAGCTTTTCCACGTGAAGTCATTATACAAAAACGTGATAAAAACCGCATTTTGCTTTTTATCGGAAAGGTCAAGCGGATCTGTGACAACATCCGATGAATCAAAGCACATCCAACCGTCCGTTTTTTCAAATCTCGCCGTTCCTTCACATTCACCGCAGTTTCTGAATGCGTTTTTTTCAATTATCTTAACACTTGCGGGGATAACGATCCTTTCGTAAGATATACAGTCCCAAAACGCCTCCGTGCCGATTTCCGTAACGCCGTTCGGAATATCGGCTTTTTTAAGTGCCTTGCAGTTTTTAAAGGTATATCCGCCGATCTTCGTTATGCTTGCGGATAACGTAACGCTTTCAAGGTTTGCACATTCGGCAAAAGCACCGTTGCCAAGCTCCGTAACAGTGTCGGGAATCTTAACGTCGCGAAGTGATGAGCAAGCGCTGAAAGCATTTTCTCCGATGCTTTCCAAATTTTCGGGAAGCGTGATGCCACAAAGACTCTCGCATGACGAAAATGCATTTTTTTCAATAGCCGTCACTCCACTCGGCAAGCTCACCGTTTCAAGCTTGATACAGCCCGAAAACATACCTTCGCCGACTGATACGGCGGTGTTCGGAAGGGTGAAGTCAAGAAGCTCGGAGCAACCGAGAAAAACCTCTTTTCCGATACTCGTAACCGTGTCGTGAACGGTTACGCTCTTCAGATTTTTACAGTCTGTAAATGCGCCGTCACCGATGCTTATGACCGTATCGGGTATATGAACGCTCACAAGCGACGTGCAGTTGTAAAACGCACGCGGAGCAATTGAGGTAACCTTGTCACCGTTCGGTGAGAAAGTAGGTATAGTAAGCTCTGTATCAGCGCACGTGCCAAGCCCCGACACCGAGCATTCGCCGTTGCCGCCCGATTCAAACACAAGTCCGTCGCCTGCGCCAAGCAAGCCGCACACCGCGCAAGCTCTGTTTTCATTCTTTGCGGTATCGGTTTCACCGCAGGAAACGGCGCAGAGTGCCGTCAGGATACATAAAACGATAAAAAATATTTTTTTCATACTCTCGCTCCTTAAATTTATTTATCACCGTCAAAGCAGGAAAAACGCTTCTTCAATTCTTCGCAAAGCTTCGGCACCCTCTCAGAAGCATTATCGTTGATAATAATGATCTCAGCGCCTGCAATTTTAGCCGCCAGATGAAGCATTTTGCTTATCTCGGTGTAAAATGACGTTCCGACAATAACAAAAACAGAATTATTGAATTCCAAACATTCAACAAGCTCCGTAGCATCCTTGTATCTCGGTGCTATGTCATCGTACAGAACGATACCTCTGTATTCAAAAGGAAAATTTTTCTCCTCTAATTGTTCTTTCGTCGGAAGAACTCCGTGAATTTCAATTACGTCTTTACTGCCAGCTTTTATATGAAGTCGGTCAACGTTCATGGTAATAACGGGACAGCCAAGCTCTGCAATAGCGAGATGCGCCGCGTTCGGCACTGCTTTTTCACAGCTTTCCACCATTTGTCTTACGGTATTTCTGAATTCTTCGGGATGCTCGTTCGCAAACGTTCTGTGCAATTTTGCTCTTATTCCCGGCTGTTCCTGAAAAGTGGGAATTCCCGATT
This sequence comes from Eubacteriales bacterium, assembly GCA_045652135.1. Classification (GTDB taxonomy): domain Bacteria; phylum Bacillota; class Clostridia; order Oscillospirales; family CAG-272; genus RGIG7213. The sequence continues at coordinate 2,994 of JAZRTS010000117.1, forward strand.
CGACGCTTATTCCTGCGCCCGTAAAAAAGATAACGTTATAAGGTCTTGTCATATCCATAAAAATCGCTCTTTTCTCAATCACCTGCAAACCCGTTCAGCATTTCCGCAATATTTTCTTGCTTTTCCTTCGTAAAACCCGAAAAGAAATGATATTCACTTCGTACGAACGGTTTAAGAATCAAAAGTGTGAAGCTTTGACCTGTCAAGTTTGGCTGTCAGAATTCCGCCTTGATGCTCTGTATGTACGATCGCTTCGTACGGTATACGCTTCACAGGTACTATAACGATAAACGCAAGTATCATAACCGCCGTTACAGTATTGTGTATCCCGTTTTTGTCCATAACGAACGCATAATTTAAAAACATCTGCCTTATTAAAGTCACGGCGGACACACTCCAGGAAAAAGCAATAAGGCTCATAAGCACGGTAAATATCATTTTTGTCGTACTGTCCATAGGAGAATTATCCTCCATAAGTATCTCATTGGCATTCATAAAGTATATCCCGTACCACACAAAGACAACCAAAGCAAGTAAAACAAACGAAACAATATAAAATTTCGCCGACAACTTCGCCTTTATCACTTCACCCATCATCCTTACACAATCAAATCTTTATGTTCATCCACTTACCCTTTGAAAAACGGTACTGTGAAATAAACATTCTCACTATCATATCGGCATACATTCCCATCCATACACCGTAAACGTTCATACTGAGCGTGTAAACGCACAGCGCCGATACAGCAGGACGCACGATGCCTATGGTTATCATCGTCATATAAGAAACGAATTTCGTATCCCCTGCCCCTCGCAAGCTTCCCATAACCGCAACCGCGCCCATCTGAAACGGCTGGAAAAATGCCACCCACAGCATAATTGATGCGCACATGGATATGACCGCAGGATCGCTTTTTGAGGTGAACAGTGAAATGAACCTGTAACGGAACACTATCGTGACCGCCGCTAACACAACGGATGCAACAAGTGCAATTCTTTGTGCGGCTTTTCCGTAGAGCATCGAAAGGTCGGGACGTTTTTTGCCCATATTCTGACCAACCAAGCTCGTTGCGGCAACAGCAAGCCCCTCCGACACCGTCCACGTCAGGTTAAGCATCTGCATACAGATGTTATGCGCCGCAACGGTTCCCGTTCCGAGGTGCGCTATCATTATGGCAGAAAGGAAAAATCCGATACGCATCGCCATTTGCTCAATAATGGCATTTCCGCCGACCTTTGTGACGGCGCGGATTATTTCCTTATCGGGAATCCACGATTCACGGAAAGAAAGTCTTAAATACGCCTTCGGCAAAAGCACCGATACAAGCAGTCCTACCGCCGAAACACAAACACCGATTGCCGAGGCAAGCGCTGCACCCGCAACACCCATTGCGGGGAATCCGCAGTTACCGTTTATCAACAGCCAGTTCAAAAGCACGTTTACAAGATTTCCGACGATATTCACTATCATCACGACCTTTGTGTTTCCGATACCTCGCTGTGATGCGCCAAGCACCAGCAAAAGCACCTGCATCGGTGTGGCGGCAATAAATATTTTGTAGTATGTACATGACAGCGCAAGCGTTTCCTCGTTTGCGCCTGCAAACAGCATCATAGGCTCTGCAATAAGCTCCGCAATTACGGTCACAACGACCGATGCGGCAAGCATTATCCAAAGCACCGAGCGCAAAGTATGCCTTGCGGCATCCTGCCTGCCCTCACCCTTTCGCCTTGCAAGCGTTGCCGTAACGCCGACATTAAGAGCCATAAATAAACTCAGAACGAGCATTCTCGGCTGAACAACAAGCGACACGGAAGCAATGGCGGCATCACCGAGACTTGACACCATCTGTGTGTCTACCATACCTATAAGACTCGTTAAAACAAGCTCAATAACAGACGGGGCGGCAATCTTCCAGAATCCGCCGTATACCTGCCTTGCGCTCATAAGCTCACCCTGCACGAAGCGCGCAGGAAGCATGGACGAAACCGCAAAAGGGTTACGCACACAAATCATCTTCTTTCATTACTTGATTTCATACAGAGAATATTATATCAAAAAAGACAAAAAAAGACAAGTATTTCCCCCGAATTCACAAAAATTTAAACACCTGTTTTCGTAGTTTGCCAATAGTATCCGAAGCGGCACGGCACAAGCATCATACCGCACCCGTAAATCAAACACCCCCCTTTTTTTATATTTCGCAACTTGTATAAAACATCATCAAAGCTCCTGACATCGGGAAAGATCCGCCGTCTCTTATAAAACCGCAACGATATTTTTCGTACGCATCCCTGCCGTTTAAATACAGCTTTAATGATTACTGAATACGATCAGCTTGTCGCTTGATTCAAATTCAACCTTTATATCCCTCTGGTCGTCACTGAACAACACCATTTTGCCGCCGGGCTTAACGTAACCTAAAACGATGGCGGGATTTTGCTTTTCCTCCGGAATAGAATCATCGACCGAAGCGTTATATACAGCTCTTATCAACTGCTCTGCCGTAGCAGGCTCAGGTATTTCATCAAAATACCGTTTTACTTTTTTGATGTAAATTTCCTTGCTGTTATACGAGCTGTGCTCATCGACGCTGTCATCATATACGAGAATGTCGTTATAAAAATCAAACAACGCTTCTTTTTCGCCTATCTGCGTAATCATTTTACTTATGTATCTGTTACTGATAACTACGTTATTAACACTATAGCTGTTTACTACATCGTGATGCTTCGGGTCTATGATCTCAACAATAACGTCTATGCTTTCCACGTCAAAATTCTTTATATTTTTCTTTTTCTCGTTGATAATATCCTGTACGTAAACGAGATTTGCCAGCGCATTTGCGTCAATATCTTCATTCAAAGCGGAATCGTCGGACAAAATAAGAACACTCGTGTCCTCCTTATTCGAAGATACAAAGCTGTCTATGGTCGAGCAAATAAGGTCTTTGTCGTATATTTCAGCCGCTACCGTATTGATTACGAACGGATATTTCCTGTAATAATCCATTTTTTCAAGGTGAGCCTTATCGTCTACAACAACCACTCTTACTATTTGTTCATCGCTGTCGGCATATCCCCATTCACCGCTGAATGATTCAAAGCCCTTCATGATATCCTCGCAACGGCTGTTGTGACCGAGTATGATAACGTTTTTGCGTTCGATCCAGTAATTTTTGTTAATGGAAACGGAATAGTCGCTTTTCTTAACGTCTGACTCTCTGTTAATATCCTCTTGCGCGGAGGAGGCATAGTAAAAATACTGTTTGTCCTCGCTCTTCATCACCGTCAGCGGAATGGCATGGCGGTGTTCCTTCAGATACGCTCTGATATAACTTTTTTCATCGGTTACCGCGCGCTCCTCCGTATAGAATGCCGCACCTTTGTTTGAAAACAGCTCTCTGTATGCAAGGTTCAATTCGGGCATCAAAGAAAACTGCGACAAAATGTGACCGAGTATCTGATTGACTCTGACAGGAACTATGTTGCATTTACCTTTAACCTGCTTGTATTTGATTATTTTATCAACCAGCTCAGCCGTCCAGTCGTCCGTTATTTCAACGATTATTTTCTGATTATCCGCTGAGCTTTGCGCGGCGGTAATATCCGCAACCTGCATCAGCGTTTTAATCGTTTGGGAATTTCCCTTGCCCTTATTCTCCAACACTTCTCTGTGTTCGAATTTACATATAGTATTGTTAATATCGTTGCCGAGAATAATGATCATTCTGGCTCTGTCCAGTGAAATATCCATCAACTGCTTTGAAGAAAAAATATCTCCCTCACGAACAATAACGGTAACGTTTTTCTTGAAGGAATGTCTCAGCATATACAACTTTCTGCCGATAAAACCTTTGTCGGCGCAGCAAGCGGCGATTGCCGAATTTTCCTTTGCAACAGTATCTGCCAGACGCTCGCTTATTTCTTTTTCTATTTCTTTTTTACGCGACTCCACAAGCACGACGACCTTCTGCTTCGTATCGCAGTAAAGTAAGTCGTTGACGATCTCCGATGCTCTTGTATTCCAGTTAAGGATGACGGAATGGTCGTATATTTTGAGTTTTCTGACACCCGCATTCGAGCTTTCGATAAAATTGGAAATATAATTCGTAATATAACCGATAACCGCGCCCGTAAAGCTTATCATACCGATAAGCACAACGCCAAGGCAGATAAGAACGACCGCCACACCCGATGTGCCGATGTCAGAAACCACAAACTGAATACATCCGGCATCAAGGATCATCGTTATAGTACAGAAAGCTGCTTCGAAAAATCCCATTTTTTCCGTTCCCGAAAGTGTGAGATTGCTTATTATCAACGCAGAAATCACCAGAAAAACGACGTTAAAAAGGAAGATAGCGCAAAGAACCATTCTTCCGGGATTCTTAACAAGTTGAATATTTAACCATTCTCTGATTTTTTTCATCGCTTACCCTCTCTTATAAATTTATAAAGATATTTATTTTTCGATTTAATTTTATCACAAAACCATCGTTCGGTCAATATTTTTTTAAAATTTGTCGATAAAATTGTGTGTCAAGCTTAGTAATAACAAAAAGCAAAACATTATTATTTAACAAAAAACTGCGTCAGTGATGCAGTATCCGCTTTCATTTACCCGATTAAAGGCGCGTAACGGTGCCGACATCCGCACACCGTTTTGCAAAACCGATATTACATCCGTACGGCGCAGGAGTCACTCCGACGAACAACAAGTGTCGCATCACAGCTCTTTTACGTCAATTAGATTATATCGAAAAATACGTATATTGTAAATGTTTTGACATCTGCCGCAAAGCGAATCTGTTAATACCAATTTCCGAACAAAAGATAGCAAACACAAAAAAGCATACCGCACAAAATTAAATGAAAAAAATTATATAAAAGCTTTTTGCTTAAAGGCAAGCGAGGCTTTGACGGAAGCTGGCAAATAACACTTACAAAAAGAGGCGCAGACCATAAGCTCAATCGGTAAAATACAACAAGCAGTATGCCGAGCATAATATTACCGTATACACCGCACAGCCAAAGAAAGAACGCAGACAAAAGATTAGATCCGTACACCAAGCCGAATAATACCGCTTTAGTTTTTTTGGAAATTCCCATTTTCGCCCTCAATTTATTTATACTCATTATATAGTCTGCGCCGTGGCTTCTCCCTCAAGCTCAACGGCAACGACAGTATCGTCATCATCGGGGCAGATTTCGGGCAAAAAGATGTAGAGTCTGTGCTCGTCACGTCCGAGCTCATAGGACTGTGAATATTTAAGCTGTGAGCCGTCATACATAAGCGTAACACGGCGAACCTTCGTTTGAAGTCCCGTCAAAAGCACACGGTACGGAAAGGCAGGGTAATTCTTCACGTGGAAATAAAGAGTTTTGCGAATTGCACTGTACGTAAGATCGCCCCACGGCAAAAGATAAGGGAAATTCGGGATATTCGTTGTGCCGAAAATGCTGTCGCCGTATTTCTCAAGCCACTTCCCCGCACTGTCAAGCGCATCTGTGCAGACCTTCGGAGAAAGACCGTTTTCATCTGGGCCGAGATTAAGCAGAAGATTACCGCCCTTTCCGACAATACGGACAAGATTCTGAAGCACGTCGGCGGATGACTTCGACGTTTTATCACGCTTGATATATCCCCACGAGCTGTTCATCGTCATGGGAGATTCCCACACATCACGTCGTGAAAGCACGGGAATGGTATTGTCCGCAACCTCACGGAAATCACCGTAGCCGTAACCGATTCGGCTGTTGATAAGACAGTCAGGCTGACACGCGCGTACCGTTTCCGCAAGCTCACGGCAAAGCTCCTTGGGCATATCGTAGGGGGTGTCAAACCACATCATACCGACCTTGCCGTAGTTTGTAAGAAGCTCCCTTACCTGCGGAATACACTTTTCGTAAAAATAACGCTTGAAATCTTTCTTTTCGGGGTTAAAATCCCAATTATTTCCCTCGCCGTCGGGATGCTCCCAATCCTGCATCTGGGAATAGTAGATACAAAACGTCAGTCCCTCCTCGGCGCACGCATCGGCAAGTTGCTTTACAACGTCCTTGCCGTAAGGGGTATTCATTACGTTATAATCGGAAACCTTGGTGTCGTACATTGCAAAACCGTCGTGATGCTTTGCGGTAAAGGTAAGATATTTCATTCCCCACTTTTTGGCATTTCTCACGTAGTAATACGGGTCAAAATTTTGGGGGTTAAACTGCTTTGCAAGCTCCATGTATTCAGAATACGGTATTTTCATATTCTTCATTATCCACTCACTGCCGTGAGGCGACATCTCACCTCGCCATTCACCGCCCAAAATGGCATAAATTCCCCAATGTATAAACAGACCGTATTTCGCTTCACGGAACCAGTCCATCTTACTCATACTTATGTACCTCTTTTGTTTATTTTTTATACTTTGTCGTTATAAGATTTATTTTTTGAAAGATGATATGATTTTTTTACAAATCAAAATATTTCCGCAAAATGCTTATGCGTATAACACATAAATTGAAAATGAAATCAATGCCGTAGTGCCGATACCGACAAGGCATTTGCGACCGACGTGATTTAATCTTTTAAAATCTTCATCAAAAGCCGAGCCTCATGTTCTTCACGCTCAAATGTATTCGGATAATGCAAAAAACGGATAAAAGAAAAATCATCTTGCAGTTTTTTATCAAACGGCGATTTCATTATTCCTCCGTCTTTCTGAGTTTAGTATAGCATAAATGCAGTGGGGGTGTCAAGGGAATGATGCATCGCCTACGGCGATATGATGTTTTTCGCTTCGCTCAAAATGATGTTGCTCCACTTCGTCCGCAATGATGCGATGTTTGCCCTAAAATGTGTCGGAGTTTGCTTGCAAACTCCTTGGCACTACATCATTAGCGTCAGCGTCATCATTGGCAAAGCCAACATCATTTGCCGCAGGCAAACATCATTTTCAAAAATAAAAGCACTTCTTACGAAGTGCTTTTTGTTTTGAGGTGTGTTGACAGAAAAGATGCCTCGATTTTATTGTAGCCTATCCAATGC